>JBKPSU010000161.1:0-25469 GCA_046735135.1 Actinomycetota bacterium | reverse complement strand
GTGCTCGGCGTCGCTGCCCGCAATCGCGACGACGTCGACTCCGCGCCGATGCAACTGCTTCACCGCGCGTTCGGCCGCATGTGGCGCACTGCCGTGCCCCGACGCCGGATTCGTCAGCATCGTGACGCGACCGATGGCCTTTTTGCTCCTCGCGTCCGCGGCGGTCACGGAATCAGCTTGCCCGGGTTGAGGATTCCCGCGGGATCGAGGGCTGCCTTGACCGCCTGCAGCACCTGCACGCCGAGGTCGCCGACCTCGTCGCGCATCCACGGCCGGTGGTCGGCGCCAACCGCGTGGTGGTGGGTGATGGTGGCGCCGGCCCGCATCATCGCGTCGGACGCCGCGGTCTTCGCCTTGCGCCACTGCTCGATGGGATTGCCTCGCTGCCCGGCGACGACGGTGAAATACAGCGACGCGCCCGTGGGATACACATGCGAAATGTGGCACAGCACCAACGCCGGTGTGCCGGTTTCGGCCAGCGAGGCGGTGAGCGCCTCGGTCACCGCGGATTTCAGTGCGGGAATGTTGGACCAGTTCGTCGCTGTTTCGAGGGTTTCGCACAGCGCACCCGCCGACAGCAGCGAGTCGCGAAGGTACGGCGCGTTGAAGCGGCCGTGTTCCCATGCGCGCGCGGGTGTCTCGCCGAGCGACGTGCCGCCCTTGGCCTCCATGAGTGCCCGGGTTTCGGCGTGCCTGCTCTCGACGTGCGCCTCGGTGCCCTCGAACACGGTGATCGCCAGACATCCGCCGGTGATGCTGTCCTCGCCGATGCTCTCGGTGGTGGCCAGGTTGACGCCGGTCTCGGCCTCGTCGGAGAGCCGGACAACGGTTGGGCCCGTGGCTGTTTGGGTGATCGCACGCAGTGCGTCGGCGCCGGTGGCGAAATCGGGGAACGACCACGCCTCGTAGCGGGTGGCCGTGGGTGTGGGATGAACGCAGACGCGCACGCGGGTGATGATGCCGAAGACGCCCTCGGAACCGATCAACAGCTGGCGCAGGTCCGGGCCCGCCGCGGACTCCGGCGCCCGGCCGAGGTCCAGTACGCCCGCGGGCGTCAGCGCGCGCAGGCCGCGGACCATGTCATTGAAGCGGCCGTAGCCCGCTGAGTCCTGCCCGGACGATCGGGTGGCGGCGAATCCGCCGATCGTCGCGAACTGGAAGCTCTGCGGGAAGTGCCCGAGCGAGAAGCCGCGTTCGCCGAGCAGTCGCTCGGCCTCCGGTCCCGTGACGCCCGCGCCCAGCTCGGCCTCGCCGGAGATCTCGTCGAGGGAGTGCAGGTCGTTGAGCCTGCGCAGGTCGAGCGAGATGACGGCCTTGAACTGGCCGCGGACCGGGTCGAGCCCGCCGACGACGCTGGTGCCGCCGCCAAACGGGACGACGGCGATGCTGCGCTGTGCGCACAGCCGCAGGATCTCGGCGATTTCGTCTTCGCTGGCGGGCAGCAGCACCGCGTCCGGCGCGTCTTGAACGCCCGGGTCCCGACGGCGCAGCAGGTCGAGCGTCGACTTGCCGCCCGCCCGCAGCAGTCTGGCGTGATCGTCGACGCCGCAATGCTCAGGGCCGACGATGCCTGCCAGCGCGTCGCGATCGGCGGACGACAGGGCCGACGGCCGCAGCCTGACCTGGTCGGGCGCCAGCCCGGCGAGAGCCGCGTCGCCAACCCCGAGCGCCTGTTTCAGCAGGCCACGGATCCCATCGGAGAGCGGCTTGGCCGCACTCGGGTCACCCCAGGCATCCCACTTCATATCCGGACGAGTCATGCGTTACAGTATTACACATGATGTCAATCAGTAACGACACGGCGCCCGACATCGGGGATCGCATCCTCGACGCGGCCGCGAGCTGCGTGCTGGCTTACGGGGTGGACCGGGTGACTCTTGCCGAGATCGCTCGCCGGGCAGGGGTGAGCAGGCCGACGATCTACCGCCGCTGGTCGGACACCGACGCGCTGCTGGCCGCGCTGCTGACGGCGCGGATCGTCAGTGTGCTGCGCGACCTGCCGACCCAAGGCACAGGCCGCGAAGCGTTGGTCGAGCGGATCGTCGGTGTGGCCGAACGGCTTCGGCACGACGAGGTCGTCATGTCGGTGTTTCATTCGGCGCCGGAGCTGGCCATGGTCTACATCGCCGAGCGTCTCGGCACCAGTCAGCAGATTCTCATCGATGCGGTGGCTGCCGAGTTGCGCGTCGCCCAGTGCGACGGCACGGTGCGCGCGGGCGATCCACGACAGCTCGCCGCCATGTGCCTGCTGATCACCCAGTCGACCATCCAGTCAGCGCAGATTGTCGCGCCGATCCTGGACGCCGATGCGCTCGCCGTCGAACTCGCCCACTCATTGAACGGATACCTCAAACCATGACGAACTCGGCCGCGCTCAACGCATCTCGGCGCACTCGTGAGCTCGCGGACCTTGCCGACGGCCGGCCGCTCGACGTCGTCGTGATCGGCGGCGGCATCACCGGCACCGGAATCGCCCTCGACGCCGCAGCGCGAGGCCTGACCGTGGCGCTCGTCGAGAAGCATGACCTGGCTTTCGGCACCAGCCGGTGGAGCTCCAAGCTCGTGCACGGCGGCCTGCGCTATCTGGCGACCGGCAATGTCGGCATCGCGAGGCGCAGCGCCATCGAACGCGGAATCCTGATGACGCGCAACGCCCCTCACCTTGTCAGCGCCATGCCCCAGCTTGTTCCGCTGTTGCCTTCGATGGGCACACCGGAGCGGGCGCTGGTACGCACCGGCTTTCTGGCCGGCGACGCGCTGCGCTGCCTTGCGGGCACGCGGTCGTCTACGCTGCCCAGGTCCCGGCACGTCTCTGCGAGCCGAGCCGCCGACCTGGTGCCCGCGGTGCGGCGCGACGGCCTCAGCGGAGGGCTGCTGGCATACGACGGCCAGCTGATCGACGACGCGCGCCTGGTCGCCGCGGTCGCGCGCACCGCAGCCCAGCACGGTGCGTACATCCTGACCCGGGTAGCGGCATCGGCGGCCATCGGCACGTCGGTGCGGCTGACCGACGAGCTGACGGGCGATTCGTTCGACGTGACAGCCCGCGCGGTGATCAACGCCACCGGAGTGTGGGCCGGGGGCGTCGACTCGTCGATCAAGCTGCGGCCGAGCCGCGGCACCCACCTGGTGTTCGATGCGAAGTCATTCGGCAATCCGGCTGCGGCACTGACCATCCCGATTCCCGGCGAGCTGAATCGCTTCGTGTTCGCCATGCCCGAGCAATTGGGCCGCGTCTATCTCGGCCTGACCGACGAGGACGCGCCAGGCCCGATACCCGATGTCCCCGAGCCGACTTCGGAAGAAATCGGATTCCTGCTGGACACCGTCAACACCGCGCTGGACACCAAGCTCGGCCGCCAGGACGTGATCGGCGCCTACGCGGGGCTGCGGCCTCTTATAGATGCAGGCGAGGGCCGGACGGCCGATGTATCGCGGGACCACGCCGTCGTCGAGTCGCCGTCAGGCGTGATCAGCGTCATCGGCGGCAAGCTGACCGAGTACCGCTACATGGCCGAGGATGTCATCGACAAGGCGGTGCGACTCCGCGGGCTCGACGCGGGCAGATGCCGAACACGCAACCTGCCCCTCGTCGGAGCTCCGTCCAATCCGGTTGCGAAGCTTCGTGTTCCGACTGAAATGCCATCGTCGCTGATCGCCCGCTTCGGCGCGGAGGCGCCCAACGTCATCGCCGCCGCCACGTGTGAGCGGCCCACCGACCTGGTGGCCGACGGCATCGACGTGATCCGCGCCGAGTTCGAGTACGCCATCTCGCACGAAGGCGCGTTGACCGTCGACGACATCGTGGACCGGCGCACACGTATCGGTCTGGTCGATGCCGATCGCGACACGGTGTTGACTGTGGCGCAGGAAATGGTCGCAGGAGGTGCGTGACGAGTCTCGCCAATGCACGCGTCGAGACCCGAATACCCGCCCGCGCCTGACTCACTACCGAATGTCGCTCTGCAGCAGTGGCGGATACGCCGTCGACGACTCGCCGTCGACCGTGGCCCCCGCGAACTGGAGCATCGTCCGCGTCGCGCCGTTCACCGCCGACGTACGACGCGCGCACCCGGTCGCTGACCTGCGCGCCCGCCGGTACTTGCCGGACAGGAAGCCGTTCTTCAATGGGCTCCACGGCACCAGCGCCATGCCCTGGTCGAGTGCCAGGGGTGCGAGTTCGCCCTCCGGGTCTCCTCGATGGGCGTGTGACGATCCCAGTTGTGCAGCCAGTACAGGTCCAGGTGATACCGCGGTGCTGGCCTGACGACGCGGTGACGCTCATCACCATTGCTGAACCCCCGCGCCGTCACATTCGTAGAAATGCTGTGAGTGTTGTTGTGATCGGCGCGGGGCCATCCGGTGTAGCGATGGCGCTCAGCCTCGCCGATCGTGGACTGCAGCCAGTGCTCATCGAAGAGGCCGAGCATGTCGGTGCGGCGTGGCGCCGGCGGTACGACCGGCTGAGGCTGAATACGGCCAAGCACTTCTCGCACCTTCCCGGTCGGGCGTATCCGAAGAACACGCCGGTGTTCCCAACCCGCGACGACGTCGTCGCACACCTCGAGCACTACGCCGACGACGACAGGATCGACCTGCGTCTCGCAACGAGCGTGCAGCGGATCGACCGGCGCGCCGCGGCCTGGTGTGTGCAGACAACGGCGGGACCGATCGAGGCGACCCACGTCGTCGTCGCCACCGGATACGAACGCGTGCCGACCATTCCCGCCTGGCCGGGTGCCTGCTCGTTCACCGGTGAGCTCCTGCATTCGTCGGCGTATCGCAATCCCGCGTTCTGCCAAGGGAAGCGCGTGCTCGTCGTCGGAGCGGGGTCGTCGGCGATGGAGATCGCATACGACGTCGCCACCGCCGGCGCCACCTCGACCTGGCTGTCGGTGCGCACCGTTCCCAACATCATGCTGCGCACTCTCCCCGGCGGCTTCCCGTCCGACTTCATCGCGACGGCAATGCATCACATGCCACCTCGGATAGCCGACGCGTTGGCGGAGGTGGCGCGGCGGCTGTCCATCGGCGATCTGAGCGCGGTGGGATTACCGCGTCCGAGCGAGGGTGTGTTCACCCGCGGCCACCGGCTGGGCCGCGCGCCCGCCATCATCGACACGGCAACGCTCGACGCGATTCGCAATCGCACCATCACAGTCGTGCCCGTCATCGAGAGTTTCGAAAGAAGCCAGGTGCGATTCGCCGACGGTCGATGTGTACAGCCCGATGTCATCGTGTGCGCCACCGGCTACCGGCGTGGGCTGGAATCTCTTGTCGGCCATCTCGATGTGCTCGACGAACGCGGCGTGCCCCTCGATGACGGTGCGCGCCTTGCCGATGGGGGATTGTGGTTCCTCGGCTTCCAGTCGCGACCGGGCCTGATCGGCTCCGTCGCGAAGCGCTCGCGTGGCATCGCCGCGACCATCGCTGACGATCTCGCCACTAGCCGCCGAGAAACTCCGATTCCAGAACCAAATCGGGTATGAGCGACTGGTATTCGGCGTGGGCCCGGTGCTCACGGGTCCGCCACTGCACGCCTTCATGGCGCCGCATATAGCGGCGATACCGCGGTGCACCTGGATAGCCGACATTGTCGGCCAGAGCGATGGATCCCGGACGCAGCCAACCATTTTCGGTAATGGTCTGCAGATCGTCGACGTATGACCGCTTGTCATGGTCGATGAACACGAAATCGACTGTGCCGCCGGGAGATTCGCGAATAGCCGTGTCGAGCCGGCCTATCGTGCGACCGCCGTCGGCAATTGTGCCAACCAGGCAGGTGATCCGGTCGCCAACCCCGGCATGCTGCCATACCCGCCGCGCGAGCTCGGCGTTCTCCGCGGACAACTCAACCGAGTACACGTGAGCCGACGGCGCTTCGCGGGCGATCCGCAGCGCGCTGTAGCCGCAGTAGGTGCCCAGCTCCAGCACGACCTGTGGATCCGACCGTTTCACCGCCGCGTCCAGCAGCCTGCCCTTGACGTCGCCGATGTTGATCAGCAGCGACTTGTGATAGGCGTACCAGTCCAGGGTCCCCAGCACATCGTCGATGTCACCCTCGCGCGCATGGCTGACCACGTAGTCGACGACCGCGCGTTCCCGCCCGTCACCGACCTGACCGGTCTGGCTCAGCCGGTGTGCACCGAATACCAGCCGCCAGAACGACCACCGTGCCATCGGCACGCGAACACCTAGTCCCACAGTTGAGACAACGGTGTCGGCGGGCGTGGGGTTCACCCGCCGACCGTGATGTCTACGACGCCATTGCGTCGAAGAGTCGCGCGATGTCGGCAGGCGCGACGTTCGAGCCGCATTGCGCGCGCAGGCCGCGTAGCGGCTGCGCTATGCGCTGCAACTCGGCCCACTCCGACGGATGGGCGACGAAGTAATTGCGGATCGCTGTCTCAGCGCCGCCGCCCTGGCCGCCGGCATCGGTGACGGCCTTGTTGGCATCAGGATGGCTGGCGAAATACGCCCCAGTCTGTGCCCCTACCGCGCCGATCGCGTTGCTCAGCCCGGAGACGGTGCAGTCGGCGTCGGCCGACGCCGTAGGAAGTGCGAGGGATCCGGTCAGCCCCGCCAGGGCGCCTGCCGCGAGAACGCCGACGACTCCGCGGCGAATGGTGGTGCCAAACATTTGCATTCCTCACTCCTTTGTCGGGACCCTATGTGTCCCCCGACGGGATGGGCCGCTAACCACATTACGGAAGCGAGGATTTACCGAGGTCGTTGTGGACTAAACCTACAGCGGAATGTTTTTGTGCCGACCGCGGCGTGCGGGCGCTTCGGCGAGTGCCTGCGTCAGCTTGCTGCGGGTGTGCGCCGGGTCGATTTTCTCGTCGACCACGCCGATCTCGATGGCGGAATCCACACCGCCCGCGATCCGCTCGTGCTCTGCGGCCAGCTCCTCATGCAGCGCCTCGCGCTCGTCGTCGGGCGCGGCGGCCAGCCTCTTGCGGTGAAGGATGCCGACAGCTGCCTTGGCGCCCATCACGGCGACTTCGGCGTCGGGCCATGCGAACACCTTCGTCGCATTGAGCGAGCGAGAGTTCATCGCAATGTAGGCGCCGCCGTAGATCTTGCGGGTGACCAGCGTGACCCGGGGGACAGTGGCCTCGCCGAACGCGTGCAGCAGCTTGGCGCCGCGGCGGACCACACCGCCCCATTCCTGGTCCACGCCGGGCAGATAGCCCGGCACGTCGACCACCACGATCAACGGGATGCCGAACGCGTCGCACAGCCGCACGAAACGTGCTGCCTTCTCCGCGCTTTCGGAGTTCAGGCAACCACCCAGCCGAAGCGGGTTGTTGGCGAGCACGCCGACGGTGCGACCGGACAACCTACCGAGGCCGATGACCATCGACGGCGCCCACTTGGCCTGGAACTCCTCGAACGGGACATCGGAGTCGAGCAGCGCATCGACGAGCGGGTGCACGTCGTACGCGCGGCGGGGCGACTCGGGCAGCAGCGCGTGCAGGTCGGTGTCGCCCGCCTCGGCCTTGCTGCGGTCGAAATGGCCCTGCTGGCAGAACAATCCGACCAGCTTGCGACCACGCGCGTACGCGTCGAGCTCGTCGTCGGCGACAATGTGGCACACCCCGGACTTCTTGTGGTGGGTATCAGGGCCGCCGAGCGCCGCCATGTCGACGTCCTCGCCGGTGACACTGCGCACGATGTCGGGTCCGGTGACGAACACCCGGCTGTCCGGAGCCATCACGATGACGTCGGTCAGCGCCGGGCCGTATGCCGCACCGCCGGCGGCGAATCCGACGACGACAGAGATCTGCGGGATGTAACCCGATGCCCGGATCATCGCCTCGAACACCAAGCCGACAGCGTGCAGCGCCTTGACTCCCTCGGCCAGCCGTGCGCCGCCCGAATGCCAGATGCCGACGATCGGGCTCTGTTCTTCGATGGCGGTGTCGTAGGCGTTGACGATGTGGGCGCAGCCCTCGACTCCCATCGCGCCGCCCATGACGGTGCCGTCGGTGCAGAACGCCACGGTGCGCATACCGTTGACGGTGCCCGCCGCCGCGAGCACGCCGGAGCGGTCGCGCTCATGGAGCAGTTCAATGCTGCAGTCGTCGTCGAAGAACGTCTTCAGTCGCAGCAGGGGATCACGTGGATCGGTTGATTCGCCGACTGCCTCGGGGGCCGTGATTGTCATCGAAACCTCCTGTGGGTGTCGGATATGCGGGCGCTCAGTACTTCCCGAAGGCGAGCGCCACGTTGTGCCCACCGAATCCGAACGAGTTGTTGATTGCGTAGTTGTAATTGCCGGGTCGCGGCGAGCCGGCGACGACGTCGAGGTCGATCTCCGGGTCCAGGTTCTTCAGGTTGAGCGTCGGCGGGATGACACCGTTCTTCAGTGCCAGCACGGTCAGGATCGACTCGACAGCCCCGACTGCGCCGACCGAATGGCCGAGCGCGGACTTCGGGGCGTAGACCGCAGGCTTGTGGCCGGCCATCGCGTTGTTGATCGCCTGGCCTTCGGCCACGTCGCCGACGCTGGTGCCGGTGGCGTGCGCGTTGATGTGGTCGATGTCGGTCGGTTTGAGGCCCGCGAGCTGGATCGCCCGCGTCATCGCATGGCCAGCCTGCTCACCGTTGGGATCGGGCGCCACGATGTGGAACCCGTCCGAGGTGATGCTGGCACCCATCAGCCGCGCAAGCGGTTGCGCGCCGCGGGCCTTGGCGTGCTCTTCGGTCTCGATGACCATCAGCGCACCGGCCTCGCCGAACACGAACCCGTTGCGGTCCTTGTCGAACGGGCGGCACGCACCTGCTGGGTCATCGTTAGTGGTGGACAACACGATTCGCATCTGGGCGAATCCGGCGATCGGCACGGCCTCGATCCTCGTCTCGACGCCACCGCAGATCGCCATGTCGGCCTCGCCGAGCACAATGTTGCGCCACGCGTGTGCGATTCCCTCGGAACCCGAGGCGCAGGCCGAGATCGGGGTGATGACTCCGGCCCTGGCCTTGCGTTCCAGCCCGACGGCCGCCGCGGCAGCGTTCGGCATGTACATCTGGACCGCGAGCGGTGAGACGGCGCGCAGGCCCTTCTGGCGCATGCCTTCGTAGGCGAAGAGCAGCTCCTCGCTGGAACCCATGCCCGTCCCGATCGACACCATCAACCGCTTGGGATCGACTTCCGGATCGCCGGCGTCCTTCCAGACCCGACGGCTCAGCACCGTCGACATCCTCTGCAGGTACGACAGCCGGCGGAGCTCGATGCGCGTCAGCTCGTCTTCGAAGTCCTCCAGAAGGTGTCCGCCGATGCGAACGGGAAGGTCGTACTCCTCGACGAACGAATCCTCGAGCTTTCGGATACCGCTGTGGCCGTCAAGCAGCTTCTGCCACGTGCCGTTCGCATCGGTAGCCAGGGCAGTCGTCATGGCAATGCCCGTGACGACCACGTTGGGGAGTCCGCTCCCCGTTGCTAACCCTGTCATGACGTTGCGATGTGTCCTTTCCCCCGACACTCAGTACTTGCCGAAGGCAAGTGCCACGTTGTGTCCGCCGAATCCGAATGAGTTGTTGATCGCGTACTTGTAATCGCCGTATCGGGGTTCGCCCGCCACGACGTCAAGATCGATCTCCGGATCGGGTGTTTCGTAGTTAAGAGTCGGCGGGATGACGCCGTCGCGAAGCGATAACACCGTCAGCACCGACTCGAGTGCGCCCACTGCACCGATGGAGTGGCCGAGCGCCGATTTCGGCGCGTACACCGGGGCATGCTCCACGCCGGCGACGCGGATGGCATTCGCCTCTGCGGTGTCACCGATCGGAGTCGCCGTGGCGTGTGCGTTGACGTGTTCGATGTCCTTGGGCTCCAGGCCCGCCAGCTCCATCGAACGCTTCATCGCGTGACCGGCGCGCAGGCCGTCGGCCGCCGGCGCCACCATGTGGAAGGCGTCCGACGTGATGCCGGCGCCCATCAGCCGGGCGAGCGGCTGAGCGCCGCGAGCCTTGGCGTGCTCCTCGGTCTCGATGACCATCAGCGCTCCGGCCTCACCGAACACGAAACCGTCGCGCTCCTTGTCGAACGGACGGGATGCACCCTCGGGGTCCTCGTTGCGGGTCGACATGGCGCGCATCATCGAGAACGCCGCAATCGGCAGCGCTTCGATGCCGCCTTCGACGCCACCGCAGACGGCGATGTCGGCGTCGCCCATGACGATCTGTCGCCACGCGTGGGCGATGGCCTCCGAGCCCGACGAACAGGCCGACACCGGCGTCATGACGCCGGCACGGGCACCGAGCTGCAGGCCGATGACCGCGGCGGCACCGTTCGGCATGATCATCTGAACGGCGAGCGGAGACACCTTGCGGGGGCCGCCCTCGTTCATCAGGTCATAGGTCTCGACGATCTTCTCGCCGCCACCCAGACCGGTGCCGACAACGACTGCGAAGCGGTCCGGGTCGACCTCGGGCGTGCCTGCGGCGTCCCAGACCTGGCCACCGAGCAGCTTGGCCATCCGCTGGACATACGACATACGCCGCAGGTCCAGCCGACCCATGTGGTCGTCGACGGCCTCCTTGAGGTGACCGCCGATCCGCACGGGGAGGTCCCACTTGGTGACGAATTCGTCTTCGAGGACGCGGATGCCGCTCTCGCCTGCCAACAAGCCCTTCCACGTGCTCTCGATGTCCGGCGCGATCGATGTCGTCGCCGTGACGGCGGTTACCACAACACTGGGGTAACCGCCGTTAGCAGTGGAAGGCCTGGTCACGCGCGATCCGCTTCGATCTTCTCGCGCAGCGCGGCAGCGGCCTCGGGGTTCTCTTCCTCGAGCTTCTGGATGTAGGAGACGACGTCACCGACGGTGCGCAGACCCGCGAGGTCCTCGTCGGGGATCTTCACGCCGTACTTGTCCTCGGTCTGCACGGCGATCTCCACCATCGACAGCGAGTCGATGTCCAGATCGTCGACGAACGACTTCTCCGGGGTGACTTCCGACGGCTCGATACCGGTGACCTCTTCGATGATCTCGGCGAGACCGGCGATGATTTCTTCCTGACTGGCGGCCACAATGGCTCCTTCTAATTGGTTGTGTTACTTCGATTTACGCTGGTTATGCGGTTGTAAGCTGGATCAGTCGCGGACTAAGAAAGCTCCGTTAGCCCGTCCAGGTCGGCGGGGGCTTTGACGGCATACGTCGGGACCCCTTTGATTTCTCGTTTGGCGATCCCTACGAGCGCCCCGGCGGGCGGGAACTCGACGATCGCGGTCACGTTCGATTGCCGGAGAGTCTCCGTGCACAGATCCCAGCGCACGGGCCGGGTCAGCTGGGCGACCAGCTTGCTCATGGCGTCCCCGGCGGAGGCGACGGGCTGTCCGTCGGCATTCGACAACAGGGTGGCGGTCGGCTCAGTGGTTGCGACGCCCTCTGCTGCGGCGGAGTAGCCGTCGGTGGCCGATGCCATGTATCGGGTGTGGAAGGCACCTGCGGTGGCCAACTGGCGGACTCGCGCCTTGGCGGGCGGATCCTCGGCCAGCTTGCTCAGTGCGGCCAGACTGCCCGCCGCCACGATTTGCCCCGCCGCGTTGCGGTTCGCGGGCACCAGGTCGAGTTCATCGAGGCGGCTCAGCACCTCTGCCTCGTCGCCGCCGAGCACCGCGGACATGCCGGTGGGCTCGACCGCGCACGCCTTGGCCATCTCGGCGCCGCGGGTCGCGGCCAGCGCGACGGCATCGTCGCTGCAGATCACGCCCGCGATCACGTAGGCCGCAATTTCACCGACTGAATGCCCTGCCGCGATGAAGTCACGTCCGGCAAGCAGACCGCGGTTGTTTAACTCTTCCCACGCCAGCAGGGTCGCGGCTACGACCAGCGGCTGCGTCACCGCGGTGTCGGTGATCTCCTCGGCCGTTGCGGTGGTGCCCAGTCGAGCCAGGTCCAGGCCGCTGGACTGCGACCATGTAGAGATGCGGTCAGCCGCGCCGGGCAGCTCAAGCCACGAGGCGAGCATGCCGGGAGTCTGCGATCCCTGTCCGGGAGCGAGCAATGCGAGCACGTGTTTAAGAGAACACTGTGGGAACGCATCTGCGCGGTGTAAGAGATTATGAACCTCATCTTATTCTTTTGTAGAGACCCCACAAAACAGCATGTGATGGGACACCATCGATATCGACCCGAAATCTGTTACCCTGCCCGGTCCTCCCCGGCGGGGGCGTCCACCGGCGTCGCGATCGCGCCTGCTGCCACGTTCGACGTGCTGAAATGCTGTACCTGTCGTATCAACCGGCCGACGGTCGAGGCGACCCGCAGCACATAGGCGTCGCGCGGGGTCGTCGGATCACGGCCGGTGAAATCGGCGATCCGTTTGAGGCGGTAACGCACGGTGTTTGGATGAACGAACAGTCTGCGGGCGCACGCCTCGATCGCGCCCCCGGAGTCCAGATACGCGTCCAACGTCTCGGTCAATGCCGGTCCTGCGTCGCCGAGGGGCCTCATCACCTCGGTTTCCAGCGCCGCGATGGCCGACGCATCGCCAAGCAGTGCCCGCTCGGGCAAAAGCTCACGCGCGGCGACGGGCCGCGGCGCACCCGTCCAACCCGCGACGGCGTTCATCCCTGCGATCGCCTCGGTGGCGCTCCAATGGGCGGCGGACAGCGTCGGAGCGGTCGGCCCGATGACCACGGGCGCGTCGGCGAAGACGCCGAGCAATTCGGCAAGAAACCGGTCGGTCAGGCTCAGCGGGCCCGACACGATCGTCACCAGCCAGGTGCCGTGCACGTCGGACAACGCCGCCCGCTCGTGCCGCCCGACGACGTCGTGGACGTCATCGCTGGCCAGATCGATGCGGTCAGGCCGTGGCATCCCGACGATGACGGTGGCCGGTGCGGTGGCGTCCCAGTTCAGCGCGGCGGCCTGCGACTGCAGTTCGGGTCCGGTGTCGCCGCGGACCACGGCGTCGACGATGTTGGCCTCCATGCGGGTGTCCCAGGCGCCGCGCGCTTCGGCCTGGTCGGCGTAGGCGGTGGCCGCGGCGAAGGCCAGATCGCGGCTGTATCGAAGGATGCCTGCCGTCAAAGCGGTCAACTGCTCCTCGGAGCGGGCCAGCAGCGGCACGACCTCCTCAAAGAACTCCATGGTGACCCGCACCATCTCCACCGACTGGCGCAACGCGATGCGCCTGCGCAGGTCCTGCGGCACCACTTCGAACGCTTGCGCGGTGTAGCCGACGTCGCCGTTGGGGTCGCGCATCCACTCCACGAAGTTGACGACCGCGGTCTGCACGACCAGTTGGACGCTGGCCCGCTGCGACGCCTCGAGGTCGGCGAAGAACGGCAGCCGCTCTTCCAGGACATGCACCGCCTGGGTGGCCAGTCGCCCCGAGTATTGGTTCAACCTGCGCAGCAACGATTCGGGGACGGTCTCCAGCACCTCAAGGGTGGAGGCGGGCGGAACGAACCGCTTGTCGGGCATCCCTAAAAGCTACGCCATATTTCTGGCGGATTCCTCCAAGGAACCGGGCCGTGTCACGCCACCCCGGGGTCAGAGGTCTGCTCCGGCGCCGCGAGGACATCGTCGATTTCGTACTTGTTGGCGGCTTCGACGGCCACCGACTGGTCCAGCTCGCCGTCGGACGCCAGAGCCTCCAGCACGGCGACGGCGATCGACTCGGCGTCGGTGTTGTAGTAGCGCCGGGCGGCGGGCCGGGTGTCGGAGAAGCCGAAGCCGTCGGTGCCCAGGGTCAGATAGGTGTTGGGCACCCACGGGCGGATCTGCTCGGGTACCGCACGCATCCAATCGGAGACGGCGACCGCTGGCCCGCGGGTGTCGGCGAGCACCTGGGTGATGTAAGGCTCGCGCGCCGGCCGGTCGGGGTAGCGCAGCTTCTCCTTCTCGATCTCCACGCCCTCGCGGTTGAGCTCACCCCAACTGGTCACCGACCACACATCGGCCGCGACATCCCACTCGTCCGCCAGCAGGTCGGCGGCGCGCAGCGCCTCCGGCATCGCCACGCCCGACACCAGGATGTGGGCCTGCTTCGACTTCTGCTCCGGCGCGCGGCGGTAGCGGTAGATGCCACGCAACAGGCCTTCGATGTCGAGTCCCTCCGGTTCGGCCGGCTGCTTGTAGGGCTCGTTGTAGATGGTGATGTAGAAGTAGACGTTCTCCGGGTTCTCGCCGTACATGCGCGCCAGGCCGCTTTCGACGATGTAGGCGATCTCGTAGGCGAACGCCGGATCGTAGGCCACGACGGCGGGGTTCGTCGCCGCCAACAGCAGTGAGTGGCCGTCGGCGTGCTGCAGCCCCTCGCCGACCAGCGTGGTTCGGCCGGCGGTGGCACCCAGCGCGAAGCCGCGGGCCATCTGGTCGGCCGCCGCCCACAGCCCGTCGCCGGTGCGCTGGAACCCGAACATCGAATAGAAGATGTAGAGCGGGATCATCGGCTCGTTTTGCGTCGCGTACGATGTGCCCGCCGCGGTGAACGATGCGGTCGAACCGGCCTCATTGATGCCCTCGTGCAGGATCTGGCCGACTTCACTTTCCTTGTACGCCAACATCAATTCTGCATCCACGGCCGTATAGAGCTGACCGTTGCGGTTGTAGATCTTGAGGCTGGGGAACCAGGAGTCCATGCCGAAGGTGCGCGCCTCGTCCGGGATGATCGGCACGATGCGCGGCCCGATCTCCTTGTCGCGCAGCAGTTCCTTGAAGGTGCGCACCATCGCCATGGTGGTGGCCACTTCCTGGTTTCCCGAACCCTTCTTGAGCGCCTTGTAGACGTCGCGCGGCGGCAGCGTCAAAACCTTCGACTTCGTCCGCCGTTCCGGTACGAAGCCGCCCAAAGTCCTTCGGCGGTCCAGCATGTAGCGGATCTCGGGTGCGTCCGGACCGGGGTGGTAGTACGGCGGCAGGTACGGGTTCTTGTCGATCTCCTCGTCACTGATCGGGATGCGAATGGCGTCCCGGAACTGCTTGAGGTCTTCCAGCGCAAGCTTTTTCATCTGATGGGTGGCATTGCGGCCCTGGAAGTGGGCGCCAAGTGAATAACCCTTGATCGTCTTGGCCAGGATCACCGTCGGCTGGCCCTTGTGCTCGGTGGCGGCGCGATACGCCGCGTAGACCTTGCGGTAGTCGTGGCCGCCGCGCTTGAGGTTCCAGATCTCGGTGTCGCTCATCTTGTCGACAAGAGCCTTGGTGCGCGGGTCGCGGCCGAAGAAGTGGTCGCGGACGTAGGCTCCGTCGTTGGCCTTGTAGGTCTGGTAGTCCCCGTCGGGGGTGGTGTTCATCAGGTTCACCAGTGCGCCGTCGCGGTCGGCGTGCAGCAGGGCATCCCATTCGCGGCCCCAGACGACCTTGATCACGTTCCAGCCTGCGCCGCGGAAGAACGACTCCAGCTCCTGGATGATTTTGCCGTTGCCGCGCACCGGGCCGTCCAGGCGCTGCAGGTTGCAGTTGATCACGAAGGTCAGGTTGTCCAGCGCCTCGTTGGCCGCCACCTGGATCAGGCCGCGGCTCTCCGGCTCGTCCATCTCGCCGTCGCCGAGGAACGCCCAGACATGCTGGTCGGAGGTGTCCTTGATGCCCCGGTCGTGCAGGTAGTGGTTGAACCGGGCCTGGAAGATCGCGTTTATCGGGCCGAGGCCCATCGACACCGTCGGGAACTCCCAGAAGTCCGGCATAAGCCGCGGGTGCGGATACGAGGGAAGGCCGCCGCCCGGGTGGCTGTGCTCCTGACGGAACCCGTCGAGCTGGTCGGCGGTTAGCCGGCCCTCGAGGAACGCGCGGGCGTAGATGCCGGGCGACGCGTGGCCCTGGATGTACACCTGGTCGCCGCCACCGGGATGGGACTTGCCGCGGAAGAAGTGGTTGAAGCCGACCTCATATAGCGCCGCAGAGGACGCGTATGTCGAAATGTGCCCGCCCACACCGACTCCCGGGCGCTGGGCCCGGTGCACCATGATCGCGGCGTTCCACCGGATCCACGCCCGGTAGCGGCGCTCGATCTCCTCATCACCGGGAAACCACGGCTCCAACTCGGTCGGGATCGTGTTGACGTAGTCCGTCGACGTCAGGGACGGAATGGCCACGCGCTGTTCGCCGGCACGCTCCAGTAGCCGCAGCATCAGGTAGCGGGCCCGGGCCGGACCCTGCCGGTCCAGCAGTTGGTCGAACGATTCCAGCCATTCGGTGGTCTCGTCGGGGTCGATATCGGGCAGGTAGGACGCCACGCCTTCGCGGATCACGCGTACCCGGTCGGGTTCGGCTGCGGTGCCAGAGTTTTGGGCCAGGTCCTGGCGCGCGAACTCGGTGGTCAACTTCTACTCCTCGGTCGGAGGTCTAGGTGGTACGACAATCCCCATCGTCCACCTATCGTGCCCCACACGCACCGCCGGTGGTGCCTAGTGGAATGAACCGCCGAGCCACCGGTCAACCGGTAACGTCTGAAGACTGTGCGGATGGGAGGGGTGACCGGGTCGCTGCAGGTGCGGATCGTCGCGCTGGTGGTCGGCAGTCTGGCCGTCCTTGCCATGATCATCGTCGGGTGCAGCTCCGTCACCGAGGGAACGCCGACGGTCAACGCCGGCGACGCGCCGGTCTACAAGGCGTCCGTATCGGCGTCGATGGCGGAATCGGCCGAGTCGTCGAGTGCGCGCGAGTCCGAGCGACAGGCGTCGATGACGGTCCAGGCCGTCCACTCCGCGTGTGAGGCGCTGAGCTCGAGCAGCGTGGACGCGATCACCGCGGTCAACGACTACGTCAAGGCGTTCAACGACAACGCCGCCGACGTGCAGGCGAAGCAGGGGCCCGCCGTGGACGCCCTCAACCACAGCGCCGACGGGGTGGCGCAGAGCATCAGCGACCCGCTGTCGCAGGAGCTCAAAGACGCCATGAACGCCTGGGTGGACGCCGCGCGCGGGGTGGCGACGGCCATTGCAGGCAACTACGGACCCGACGCGTTCAACTCCGCGGTGGCCAAGCTGAACGACGTGAAGACACACGCACTGGACCTATGCGACGCGGCATATCGATGAACCTGGTGGTCCCGGCGTCGCCGGATGCCCAGGTCGTGCGACGATAGACCGATCGCACGAGCAGGAAGAAGGAGGACCGACGGTGGTCGCGGCGGCAGACGCCCCGAACTACGCCCAACGGCTGGGCATCCAAAAAGATCAGGTTGTGCAGGAACTGGGCTGGGACGATGACGTCGACGACGACATCCGGGCCGATGTCGAAGAGGCCTGCGGCGGCGAGCTCCTCGACGAGGACGCCGATGAGGTCATCGACGTGGTCATGCTGTGGTGGCGTGACGACGACGGCGACCTGGTCGACCGGCTGATGGATGCCATCACGCCGCTGGCCGACGACGGCGTCATCTGGGTGCTGACACCCAAGACGGGCAAGGCGGGCCATGTCATGCCCGCAGAGATCGCCGAATCGGCGCCGACGGCCGGGCTGATGCAAACCTCGTCGGCCAACGTCGGCGACTGGAGCGGGAGCCGGCTGGTGCAGCCGAAGTCCAAGGCGGCGGGGAGACGGTAGTGCTCGACACCGGCACCGAGGCGCCCGACTTCACGCTCAAGGACCAGAACGGTCAACCCGTGACCCTCAGCGACTTCCGCGACGCGAAAAACGTGCTGCTGGTGTTCTTTCCGCTGGCGTTCACCGGTATCTGCCAGGGCGAACTCGACGAGGTGCGCGATCATCTGCAGGAGTACGAGAACGAGGACACCGCCACCCTGGCGATCTCGGTGGGACCGCCACCGACGCACAAGGTCTGGGCGACGCAGAGCGGATTTTTGTTTCCGGTGCTGTCCGACTTCTGGCCGCACGGCGCCGTCAGCCAGACCTATGACGTCTTCAACGACGACGCCGGCTTTTCCAATCGCGGCACGTTCGTGGTGGACCGGTCCGGCATCATCAGGTTCGCCGAGATGAAGCAGCCGGGGGAGGCGCGCGATCAGGCCGTCTGGAAAGACGCACTCGCGGCGCTGAAATCGGGCTGAGGATTTCCCGCCGCAGGTCGTGGGCGTGTAGCCTGCACCGGCACGGGCGCGTAGCTCAGTGGTAGAGCTCTGGTTTTACACACCAGCGGTCGGCGGTTCGATACCGTCCGCGCCCACCATCTCCTCGGCCATCGCGATATGCGGTTCGAACCCGAGCGATGTAGCCATGTCGCGGTAGCGAACGGCAAAGTCTTGATAGCCATCGTGATCGCTACGAGCACGGGCTACGAGGGCTCTGGATCGCAACAGCACGAGGTCACAGTAGGCGGAATCATGAAGCTCGGGGATCGCCGCCAAGCGGTCCAGCGCGGCACTGGCCTCGGCGAGGTGTCCTTCGGTGCCGTCCTGCAGCAGGCCTTCCACGAAAACCTCTGTGCCCCACGGGCAGAAACTGAACAGTTCGATGTCGTACATGCTGTCGAGGCCAGCACGAAGCATCGGTATTGCACCGGGGTCGCCTCGCCCCATCAGTTCTTCGGCCAAACGCAGATCGAAGACCGGCAGCATCATCGCGTAGTACCGACCGTTGACTGACATTTCGCGGAGCTGCCTGATCAATGCGTATCCTTCGGGGCGCTGCGCCGCATCCTGATGAAGCAGGTTGGCCTTGGTGCACAAGGCGAGCGCAAGGGCGACGTCGTCGGCGGCCATCTCCGCGCCGCGCAAGGCCTCGTCGATATCCCGTACCGCGACATGGTCGGCTACGACGGCGCCACAACCGATCGCGTTGTAGTAGGTGTAGCAGATGACGGCCGTCTTCGAAATCAGATCGGCATCTCGGACCAACGCGAGGGCATGGTCGAAGTCCTGCCGCCAGCCTTCATGCCCCAGCCACCAGCGAGCGGTGGAACGGATCGCGTATGCCACTGCCACCGGCGAGGCGATGACGTAGCCTTCCGCAGCCTCGTCACCTCCGGCCGAGTTGATGATGAGCTCACACCACCGCAGCGCTTCGTCCATCTCGCCGCTCAAAACCTTAACGGCCGTCGGCCCGATGCCAAGCGCGACGGTCAGCAGCGGATCACCGATGGACTCAATGCTGACCATTAACTCGCCCGCGAGCCGATTGGCTTCGACCAACCGGCCCGCCATCAAGTGTTCACCGACCAATCCCATCGTGGCCACGGCGATCGACGCCTTGTCGTCAGCCGCCGCACACAAGCGCTGCAACTCCTCAAAACGTTCACCGGAAATCGGGATGTTGAGTCGAAAAGTGTTGGCACAATATAATGTTCGCGGTGCAATACGCATCGCCAATCGATCGGAGTCCTCGGCGGGAAGCCGGTCGGCGAGCCGAGCGGCTTTTTCCCAACTAGCCACTGCTGAGCCGATATCGCGGCTCTGCGACCACGCCGCGGCGCGCATGCGCCATCCGTACGCTGAGCGCACATCGCCTGCAGCCTCCAAGTGATCGGCGATCGACGCGGCGTTCTCGTCGACTGGTGCATCCTGCTCCTCGATGGCGGTGGCCAATCGTCGGTGCAATGCGGCTCGATCGGCCTTCAGCTGTGACTCGTAGGCGACCGTGCGGATCAACGGTTGACGAAAGACGTATTCGGCATCTCCGGTGAACTTCACCTGCGCCACCAACTCGGCCTTGAGCAGCTCGTCCACCTCGGTGTCGACGCCCATCGACGCCAGCAAGTCCGTGTCGAACCGCATGCCTATCACCGCAGCGGCGCACAGTGCACGCTTCGCGGCTGGCTTGAGCCGGTCGATTCGGGCGGCGATGGTCGCCTGCAGCGTGCCGGGCACGCTGATCTCACCGGCCTCTTGCCTGCACTCGTAGGCGCCACGCTGGCCCACCAGCACGCCGCGTTCGGCGAGGTCCCGCACGATCTCCTCGGCGAAGAAGGGATTGCCCGCGGCACGCTCGGCGATGGTGGACGCCAGTTCGGTTACGGACGGATCCGATCCCAGCAGTGCGGCCGCCAGCGCAGCCGCTTCGGAACGGCTCAGCGGGGCGAGCGTCAGCGTCTGCGTGCCGGGAACGCGCGTCAACGCTCCCTGGAACTCGGGCCGGTGGGTGAACAGAAACATCGATTGGGTCTGCGGCATCACCGTCATGAAGTCGGCGAGCATCGCGTCGCTGACATCGTCGATCCAGTGCACGTTCTCGACGATGTAGACAGCGGACGAAGACCGGGCGACGGCCGCGGCCTTCACCAACGCGGACAGCCTGCGCCGCCGGGCGTCGGGGTCGATAGTCGCCAAAGGCCTGTCGTTGTCGCGAATTCCGAGGAGATCGTCCACAAGCACCAGATCCTGTTCATCGGCGCCGTCGAACCTCGTTCTGAGCTCTTGACGTGCAGCGGCGGCATCCAGGCCGGTGAGCCCGAGAACGGCGCGGAGGAGTTGGCCCGCGGTGTGGAACGGAATGTCTCCGGTGTGCGATTCACAGAAGGCCCAGAAGACGTCGGCGCCACAGCCGGCTGCGGTGACTGAGACCTCGCGCATCAGCCGGCTCTTGCCGATGCCTGCCGGGCCCACCAGCGCGACGACGGCGCCATCCCCGGCCATCGACCGCTCCAGATTCGCCTCGACGGCGGCAATCTCCCAGCGCCTGCCGACTAGTGCTGATTCACCGCGGCCTGCAACCGCATGTGGTGTCTCCATGCCGAGCAGCCGGCGCGCGGGCACCGGCGCATCGAAATCCTTGACGCGGACCGTCTCCTGGTCGCCGAGGATGGCGGCGTGTTCGACCAGCCGGGCGGTGGACTCGCTGAGCATGACACCGCCCGGTTGTGCCGCAGATTCCATCCGCTGTGCCAAACCCACATGCTCGCCCATGGCGGTGTAACCCATTGCACGCGAGGCGACTTCGCCTGCGATGACTTCGCCGGAGTTGAGTCCGACGCGCATGCTGAAATCGATGGCGTCCTTGCGTTTCACCTCGGCCGCGAGCTCGGAGGCCTGCTGCTGTATGCCCAACGCGGCCAGGCACCCCCGAACCGCATGATCCTCGAGGGCGACGGGCGCGCCGAAGACCGCCATGATGCCGTCGCCGGTGAATTTGTCCAGGGTGCCGCCGTACCGCGAGACGACCTCGGCAGAGCGGTTGACCAGCTCCGCCATGATCTCGCGCAGCCGCTCCGGACCGACGGTCGCCGCGATGTCCATCGAGTGCACGACGTCGGCGAAAAGGACCGTGACCTGCTTGTATTCCGCGTGCGCCGCCTCGGTCCGTGCCACCGGCGAGCCGCACCCGTGGCAGAACTGGGCGTTCTCCAACAGCTGGGTGCCGCATGAACGGCATGCCGGTTCGGCCGTCACCCCCAAATTAAAGCGGCTGAGGGTGCTACCCCGCAGGCGGAGCGAAGAACTCCAGCGCGATGCCGTCGGGGTCGCGGAAGCTCAACCCCGAGCCGTAGGGTGCGTCGACGATGCCACCGTTCTCGATGCCCAGCTTGTTCAGCTTGTCGAGCCACGACTCCAACTCCGCACGGTCGGCGCAGCCGAAGCCGACGTGGTCGAGACCGGTCTGAAACTCGCTGAAACGACCGCCCTCCACCGGCCGGTCGTGCTTGTGGACTCCGAAGAGGGTGCCGTCATCGAAGGCCCATACCACGTGCCGGAAGCCGGCGTCGGTGTGCTCATCGAGCACCGGTTCGGTGCCGAACAGCGCTTGATACCAGGGAGTGCTCGCTTCGAGATCACTCACGGTGACTGCGACATGATGGACTACCGCCATTGGTGCCTCACTTTTCAATTGGCTGTTTCGATACCTGCACGGTGTCGGCACACCGCGAGTTCAACGGTGTGAGCTAGACAACACGCTTTCCGCGCCTGGCACGAGCGCGCATGTCCCATAAATACATTCGGTACCCCAGGATCCACACGTCGCGGGGGATAACACGGTCGGCGACCCGCAGTGCGGTCAGCAGCCGCTCGAATTGGCGCTCTTGCGTCGCCGACCATGACATCTTCATGAGCGCACGGAACTGCGGTGGCAGAAAACCCTTGGTGGCGAAGAGGTTGAAGCGGCCGGCCAGCATCCGCAGCGGGGTGGGCAGGAACGCCATCGCGGCCACGCCGTGCAGATGCTCGCGCACAGGTGGGTCGATGTTCAGCTCGTCGAGCGTGCGCTTCCAGAACTCTTCGAACGCAACGCGATCGGCGGGCCACATGTCGTCGCGGACCTGCAGTGTGGTGCCCAGCTTCCTGGCGTCCCGGTAGATCGCGTCTGCGGACTCGTCGTCGAGCGGCCCGTACAGAAACTCATGCTGGTCGATGAAGTACCGGTAAAGGCACGCGGCCACCCAGAGTTGCAGTCGTGGGTCGAAAGCGTTGTAGGACAACGGGCTTGACTTCGTGGAGCGGACCTGCGCGTGCACCTTGTCGACCGCGTCGCGAATCAATGCACGGTCGGCGTCGGTTCCCAGCGTGGCCGCGGCCAGATAAGTGCCGGTGGTACGGGCCCGCTTGAACGGATGCTTGTAGACGTTGCCGCTGTCGACCGGGCTTTCCAGCACGCCATAGCCGACGCCGGGCAGCGACAGCTGCATGATGACATTGGCCGCTGGCGCCAGCGCCGCCGCAGGATTGATCAGGTCGACGACGCGGGTCGGCCGCCGCGGTGGACCCAGCCTCATGATTTTCAGTACATCACTTTGTGAGACGCTCGCAGCGTGTTTGCCTCGATGTGTCTCGGCCGTGCGGCGGGCATCGCGGACGGCTACCTTGCGGACCTGGCGCTGGCCGATCCACGGCGCGGACACCCTGTCGGCCTGTTCGGCCGTGCCGCTGCAGGCCTCGAACGTTTCACCTACGCCGACGGCCGCGTTGCCGGTGTACTGCATACGGGCGCGCTGCTCGGCGGGCTGGCGGTGGCGGGTGTCGTGGGGCAGCGCGCCGCCGCGCGACGGGGCGTGGCGTGGACGGCCGCGCTCACGGCTCTGACGACATTCGTGGCGCTCGGCGGCACGTCCCTGGCGCGTACCGGCGTCCGAATGGCAGACCTGTTGTCGCGCGGCGACGTCGATGCAGGCAGGCGACTGTTGCCGTCGCTGTGCGGACGCGACCCGGCCGCCCTGGACGCCGACGGACTGGCCCGCGCCGCGGTGGAGTCGGTGGCCGAAAACACGTCCGATGCGCAGGTCGCTCCGCTGTTCTGGGCGGCGGTTGGCGGAGTGCCCGCGCTGCTGGTCTATCGCGGCGCCAACACCCTGGACGCGATGATCGGTCACCGCTCACCGCGTTATCAGCGATTCGGTTGGGCCGCAGCCAGATTCGACGATGCATTGAACCTCGTACCGGCTCGCGTCGCCGGTGTGCTGGTAGCGATCTGCGCACCCGTGGTCGGCGGGTCGCCCGCGGCCGCATGGCGGGCGTGGCGGCGCGACGCGGTCCGGCACCCCAGCCCGAACGCCGGAGTCGTCGAGGCGTCGTTCGCCGGTGCGCTCGGCGTCCGGCTCGGCGGTCCGACGCAGTACGCGCACCAGCTCGAGATCCGCCCGACGCTCGGCGACGGGCCCGCACCGCAGATCGTCGATCTCGTTCGGGCGGTTCGGCTCTCGCGGACCGTGCAGATGCTGAGCGCTGTGCTGGCGACGGCCGCGGTCAGCGTCGCTTGCCGTAGCGGTCGGCGAGCTTCTCTTCTGTCGTGAGTGGCGTGTTCGGCGCTCGGCTCTGCTCGGCCGCCTTCTCCCGCCTGCGCGCCTTGATCTCCGAGATGACGAAGTAGCCCAACCCGATTGGAGCCAGGATGCCGAACGCGATCCACTGGATGCCGTAGGAAAGGAACGGCCCGGCATCGAGATGCGGAAGGGCGATGACTCCGAGCCCACCGGGCTGGTCCTCGACGAGTTGTAGATAGGACCCGGCCAACGGGACCCCGGCCAGCGCGGAGATCTGCGGGGTGTTGATGGAGTACACCTGCTGCGCACCGTCCTGACGGAACGGCGCCTTGCCTTCGGCCAGCGCCTCCGAGTCGCGCAGCCTGGCAATGATCGTCACGGTCTCCTTCGGCGGCGGCGCGATCGTGGGTACGTGGGAACCCTGTTCGGGCCTGACATATCCGCGGTCGACGAGCACCGTCGGGCCGCCGTCGACGGCGAAGGGCACCAGCACCTCGAACGCGGGATCACCCTCGACCACCCGCAGCCGGGCCAGCACCTGATCGTCGGGAAGATAGTGCCCGGTCGCCTTCACCCGCTGCCATTGTTCGTCAGGTGCCGACGAATCCTGCTGTGGCAGAACACTTGTCACGGGCACCGGCTCTGCGGTGAGTGAGCGGGAGATCTGGTCGTTCTCGCGCGACGTCTTCGTGTTCTTGCCGAGCTGCCACGGTGCAAGGACGGTGAAACACAGATAGGCGAACGCGATGACAACGACGATCAGCGCCAGCCAACTCGGCCGGAACAGGAAGGTCCACCGCTTCATCAGCTGGCGATTCCGCGGCCGGCCAACTGTTCGTCGACCCACTCGTGCAGCCCGGGCAACGCGGCCTCGATGACGGTGAAGACGCTCTCGAAATCCTCGTGCGTGCCGTAGTAGGGATCGTCGACGTCCTGCGGGTGCGCACCCGAGCGCGGGTCGAACGACCGCAGCATCCGCAGCCGACCGGGCGGCACGCCCATGTCGCGCAGGATCCGCTCGTGGTTGCGGCCCAGCGCCACCACCAGGTCGGCCGACAGATGGTCCTGATCGATCCGTCGCGCCCTGTGCTTCGTCGGATAGCCATGGTCGCGCAGCACGCGGTTGGCGCGCTTGTCGGCGCCCTCACCCGCGTGCCAGTCGCCGGTGCCCGCGCTGGTGACCCTCACCTCGTCGGCGAGGCCGCGCTCGTCGATCTGATGGGCGAACATCTTCTCCGCCATCGGCGAGCGGCAGATGTTCCCCGAGCAGATGAACGTGACGTGCAGAGGCTCAGACACCCAGCACCTCGCGAAGGTCCGCGATCGTCGATACGTGAGCCAGCGCGGGGACGGCGATCGGCTCGTCGAAGTCGGCCCGGCCGTAGCCCCAGCCCACCACCACGGTGTCGATGCCGTGAGCGGCGGCGCCCTCGACGTCGTGAGCGCGATCGCCGACCATCACCACACGTTCCGGCAGCGGCTCGAGCTGGGCCAGCGCGTGCGCCATCACGTCGGTCTTGGTGGCGCGCGCACCGTCCAGGCTGGCGCCGGCGATGACCTCGAAATGGCCGTCGAGCCCGAAGTGCTCGAGGATCCGGCGGGCGGTCGGCTCAGCCTTCGACGTGGCCACCGCCAGCCGCACACCCGCGCCGCGCAGGTCGGACAGCAACTGCGGTATGCCGTCGAACAGGCTGTTCATCGCCCAGCCGCGGGTCGAATAGTCGGCGCGATAGGCGGCGATTGCGGCGTCGGCGTGGTCGCCAAGGCCCATCCCGAGCAGCGTGTGGTGCATCGGCGGCCCGACGATGCGGCTGGCCAGGTCCCCTTCGGGCACCTCGGCGCCGATTTCGCCTAGCGCGTGACGGAAGCTGGCCACGATGCCCTGCGCCGAGTCGGTGAGGGTGCCGTCGAGGTCGAAGATC
>JBKPSU010000160.1:0-20322 GCA_046735135.1 Actinomycetota bacterium | reverse complement strand
GAATGACCCATTCGCCCAACCGGATCTGCGTCTTGGTGCGGCGCAAGGTGGCCTCAAGAACTGGTCGGCTGCGCTGCACTTCCCAAATCGTCGCCTGCCGCAATTGGGATCCGCCGGCGTCGACCTCGTCGGTGAGCCGCGGCAGCAGCCGTGGATGTCGTCGCAACCGCTCGACTGCCCAGGCCAATGCGGCGGAAGTCGTCTCGTGGCCAGCGGCCAGCAAGGTCAGCAATTCGTTGACGATGTGGCGATCCGGTATCGGCTCACCGTTCTCGTAGCGGGCCCGCAATAGCAGTGTTAATACGTCGCTGCGCTCTCCGAAGTGCGGATCGGCCCGCGCATCGGCAATCAGGGTGTCGATGATGGCATCGACCCGGCGCCGGTACCGCAGAAACCGCCCCCCCGGACTCCACGGACCGAAGTCACGCCACACTATCGGCGGTAGGAGCGCGATGCGGGACGCGATTTTGACCGCTGGCGGTATCAGTTCGCGAAGTTCGTCCAGCGCGGGTCCCTCGGCGCCGAATACGGCACGCAGGATCGCGTTGAGGGTGATACGCAACATCGACGGCAGTGTTTCGAATTCGCGGTCCTCCGGCCAGTTCGCGACTTCACGCAGCACCTCTTCCTCGATGATGTGCTCATAGCGTTTCATCCGCTGGCCGTGAAACGGGGGCGCCAGCAATCTGCGGCGCTCGAGCAGTTCGCCGCCGTCAAGGCCCCAGGTCGATCCGGGGCCGAGGATCGCGCCGAACGTATGCGTCGCTCGCCCGAGCAAGTCGATGCCTGTGCTGAACAGATCCTTGACCAGGATGGGATCGCCGATCACCACCGTCCGGCCAAAAATCGGCAAATTCACGGTGAACGCGCCGCCGTACCGCCGGCCCAGCGCGGCAACGACTTCCTGCCGGGCAGCCAAGAACGCGACACCCTGGACAATCTTCGGTAGCCGCGGTCCTGGCGGTAGCCGTACTGGATCGGTTGTCGATGTTGACATGTTTCCCCCCAATATCTCCTGCCGCACATAACGCGCATCACCAGCGGCCGGCGCCGAGCGACCGGATCTTGGTGTAGCTGGGCAACGTGCGATCCCCCTTAAGTAGAAGTGTTATTTGGACCGATAAACGTATCACCCAAAATACGCAAACGTCTTGCGTTATCTGATCATTGACGGAAGTCTGAAGAGAAGCTGGGAGTATCTGAGATCAGCTATTCCATCCGTCGTCCGCAGGTCGTCCGCAGTAGGTTCAAGACAGGTCTAAGAAACCATCACAGCCCCTGAACCGCCGGTTCGCCGAACAGCCAACGCAGCTTGATCTAACGAAACCGTAGGGACGAACCGTAATCCGTTCGGCTGGCCTGGGCGAAGGGCGAAAGGTTACCGAGGCATGGCGGGCGCGGACTCCGCTATGGGCACAAAATGGGCACACATCAGGGCAATCACAGCGCATGCCAGAGTATGCCAATCGGCTGTTCAGGGGCGTTTTCGGGATTGCGACTAGCACCGCGAAGCGGGTTCAAATCCCTAGAGCCTTCCAGCACGATCGTCTGGCCGGAAGACCTCGGCCTCCCCAGCGGTTCTGAACGGAACAGATTGGGTAGATTGCGCCAATGTCGATCGCAAAGACGCTCTGTGGCGTCGTGTGCGCCGCCACGTTGTTGTTTCCCCTCGGGTGCTCGACGGACTCGATGCAGAACCGACACATCGTTATCGACAAAATCTTTTCGGTTAAGTCATCGTTCAGCCCTGACTTCAAAGTAGTCAACACGGGTCCGACAGGGATCGACCCGCTGCTGCTCACGCCGCAGAAGCTGCCTCCTGGCATCACATTGGATCCCCCCGACTGTGCCAAATATGCCTTGAGTCAGCCGTTGCGACCCGGCCTGAAGGGCAACATGGCCTCCCTGGCCGCGCTGGGTGAAAACAACCGCCTCGTAGCGGTCGCGGTCGAGACTGTACAACCGGTTGCCTATGAAGCAGCCAGCGACCACTGCAGGCACATCGCCCTCACCGGCCGCAGCATCAAGGGCGAGATTTACGCGATCGACGCCCCGCATATCAATGGCGCAAAGACACTGGGCACCTATCGCGTAATGGACACCACGGTCGCGGGTCGACCCAGTTCAACCGAGTCGTACAACTACACCGCATATCTGGGAAACAACCACCTCGTACTCGTCGAAGCTAGTCCGGTTCTTGTCCCGAACCAACCTCGCGCGTTGGTCAATGTGGATCGGGCGCGTCGGCTCCTCACCGACTCCGTGGCGGCCGTGCGGGGCTAGACACGCCAGAGGCATTGGTTCGCTCGTCGATGACTGTCGCTGAGCCGACAGTGATTACGTCGTGGAGGATTGAGGCATTGCGGCTGCCGGCCTCTGGGCACGGTTGCGGCGCGCACCACCTGGTACTGCCGGTCTGCGTTATGACCGTTTAGTGACCGCGCTCCGGCACTGCACTGCGTTGACGGAGCGGCCCTGTATAAAACCGGCACTCGAAGCCGCTCTGCAGTAACGCCTTTGGGGATGCGGCGGGACGCAACCGGCGGAGGAAGGCGCATTTGGGAGGTTTTCCATGACACCCTCGCCGTGATGCTGTCGGGTATCGGCTTCTTCGCGGCGTTTGTTGGCACACAGCGCAGATTCGCGCAAATAACTACTGAAATTCAGCAGCTCGTGACCAGCAAGCCTTGGGCGTTGACCGAGTGATGCCCGTGGCTCGTCCGGTGCTGGGTAGGGCGTTCGGCTGGGATCGTAAGGCGCCGGGTTCGTCTGCGCTGCTGGCGGTTTCGCTGGCGCTGTGGGGTGTGGACTGTGAGCGGCCCGCGCGGCCGCGGCGCGATAATTCGGCAGCGGCGGATCGTCGTCCTAACATGAGTACGCGTGGATAGTCCTTAACAACTTCGCCGATGTTGGTCGCGCGATTCGGCAAGTCGCTGGCGGGTGTGGCTTGTTCCCGGTGCTGGCGAACCGATTCTGCACTCGCCGCCCAGTTTCAGCCAGATGATTGACCTCGCCGGTTCCCTCACACCTGCGTCACTTGCGCGGCCTCAGCCTGGTATTGGAACATAACCTGAGCGAGCCCCTCGTCGACCCAGGCGTCACTCACTTCGAGTTGGTCGACCCTTAATGCCACCCGGCTAACGAGGCGCTTAAATTCTTCACTACGTCGCATCGAGTCGATCTGCTGCGCCGTGCCTCGCAGTAGCGCGAAGCCGCCGAGACCACGATGCGGCGTAAGAAGCGCCACTTCGATGGCCTCAAGCTTGCCTTCCTGCTTAAGACCGTCCCAGTACACCATCGCTTCGTTGAATACGTCGATACCGGCTTCCTCGCGACCGCGAGCTGGCGTGCCCCAACCTAAAAACAACGCAGCTTCAGCCATGAACTTTCCTCCCTGACGGTCCCATTCGGTAAACCGAGTATCAGAGGTCAAGTGACCGTCCGCGCCAGATTGTGCTAAGTGAGCGGTGACGCGTTTCAGTGACTTGGTATGGCATCTGGCAGTGTGCGCGGACGCGCAGAGCTGACCCCAACGCTGCCATTGACAGCACAACTGACTCCCAACAGACACCAGCCCATGACCCGCGGGAGCGACCATCATGCAAATGGATGCACACACTATGGTCCGAGAAGAGCGCCGCGCGCTGCTTGAGTAGCGGCGCGCAACCCTCTCCCGCCAACCGCGGCGTCTGGCATACCCATTGAGGCAGAAGTGCCGCGCCGCAGAGGGATTAGGCAAATACTTCTGGACGTGCGGCGACGTACTGCTCGACGGTCCGCGGGGGTCGACCCGTGACCTGTTCGACGTCACGAGTGGAGCGGTCGTAGCGGTTCTCGCGATGCAGACGCACCACGGTCGCGAGATGCTGCTGAACGAGGTCGGACTGCCCCGAGTTCCGCAAGTACTGGCGCAGCCAGTCATCGTAGGGGATGTTTTCTGCGCGAATCGTCCGTCCCAGCGCGCGCGAGTACTGCTCGGCCAGACCCTTGACGTCGAGAACCTGCGGCCCGGTCAGTCCGTAGACCTGCCCCTTCTTCGGCGGCGTAAGTAGCAGGGTCGCGACGACCTGTGCGACGTCCTCGGCGGCGATCGGCGAGGTGCGCCCCGTGCCGAAGGGCAAAGAGAGCACATCGCGCTCGCGTACCGATCGCCTGGCCAACACTGTGAACAGCGGATTATCCAATAGCACTGTGGGACGCACGTGAACCACCGGTAAATCCGACCAGTTCATGATCTGCTCGGCGAGCCAGAAAAGCCGCTGCTGGTGGGACTCGTCGCTGCTAGTGAGGGTCATTTGCGAGACCGTCATCTGCGACATGTTGACCATCACTTCCAGGCCGCCCCGCTCACGGGCGGCTGCGCAAACGATCGTGGCCTCCTGCAAGTAGTCCGACGAGATGTGAGTGTTGAAGAACATCCGCGTGACATCGCTCATCGCCTCGACCACGTCGACCGCACTTGTGAGATCGGCTACCACGACCTGGGCGCCGAGTTCGCGGAACCGATTCGCGCGTCCATCGTCGTGTTGTACCAGCACCCGGACCGGCTCGTCCTTGCCGCGCAGAAGCTCCACAACCGAGTCGCTGACCCTGCCCGAGGCCCAAGCCGCTCCCGTGATCAGATACATGGCCGTTAGTTCAACCGCCGACGGCTACCGAAGCGGTCCCGCCGTGCGATTGGCATCAAGTAAGGTCTTGTCGGCCGCGAGTCCGGCGTCCTGGACGTGGGTCTACTCGCAGGTTCCGGCGACGTCGGTGGATTTCCTGGCGTCAATGCTGACCCCCCTTCGAAGTAGGTGGGCGGACACCAACCTCAACTGGCAACGATGCGAAGTGCCTAACTCCGACTCCCCTCCGGTTTACACCTCCTTCGACAGCGTCGTGCCCAAATGGCAACGCGAAAACACGTCGTCGGTGAGGACGTCTCCCACCTCGGCGGTGCGGAACACGTCGGCGAGTGCCTCGCTGAGACGCTCGGCTGTGCCGATGTCGGTGACGGTGACGGTTTGCGCGCTTGTCATGTCGACCCCCTCTCGCTGGTGCGATAGGTCTCACGGTACGAATCAACCGCGAGCCCGCACATCGGGCGAATGGCTGATGATGCAGTCGTCGCCGTCCACAGAAATACCGATGCGCCGGGTTGGGATTTCCACGGTTTGCCCGATGTGCGACGCCGGCCGCGCTTCGTACGGTACGGACCGAAACCGCACAACGGGAGGAGGCACCGATGAGCGAGCACCCGAACGTGACAACAGTGAATCGGATGACCCAGGCGATCGTGGACCAGGACAGCGCGACCCTTACGTCGTTGTTCACCGACGACTTCGTGCTGCACCTTCGCGGACCGTTCGCCACCGCCGGCGACCATCTCGGCGTGGCCGGCATCCTCGGAGCGATCGGCGCGGTGTTCGAAGCGACGAACGGGGATGTCAAGCTCGAGCAGCAATTCTGTGTCGGCGTCGACGGCTGGGCCGTCGAGTGGGAGCATGCTGTGCTCGGCCGGGACGGCAAGACGCTCGAGTCGGACAATGCGTTCGTGTACCGGTTCGCCGGTGACCGCATCGCCGAGATGTGGATGTTCCTGGGGGCCGACCCCGACACCGCTGCCGCATTCTTCGGTTAGCGCCTGCGGGTTCGGCCCACACTGGTGGGGTGGGTCTCGACAAGGGGCGACGCGACGGCATCCACACCCCACGGGCATGGGGTGAGGAGTACCGGCAACTGGCCGCGCTCGATGCCGAGCGAGGACTGGATGTCGAGGAGCTCGACCAACTGGCGACCGCCGCGTACATGACCGGGCGCGACGACGAGAGCTTCGAGCTCTGGGGCCGGGGGCATCAGCGCTGCCTCGCGACGGGCGATGTGGCGCAGGCGACTCGCTGCGGCGTGCGGCTGGCCCAGGCGCAAGCGTTCAAGGGCGACATCGCCCGGGCCAGCGGGTGGGTCGAGCGGTCACACCGACTGCTGGACGAGGCCAACATCGACTGTGTCGAGCGCGGGTTCCTTGAGCACGCGGCCGGGATGTGCCGCATTTTCGCCGATGGCGACATCGCGGCGGCGCGCGCGGCGTTCGGGCGGGCGGCCAAGATCGGTGAGCGGTTCCGCGACCGGGAGCTGCTCACGTTCGCCCGGATTGCCGAGGGCCGGTGCCTGATCTACCTCGGCGAGATCGCCGAGGGCCTGTCGCTGCTTGACGAGGCCATGGTGGCGGTCGAGGCCCGCGAGATCCCGCCGATGGCCGTCGGCGACGCGTACTGCACCGTCATCGACGCCTGCCATGAGTTGTTCGACATTCGCCGCTGTGAGGAGTGGACGGAGTCGTTCACGCGGTGGTGCGAGGCCCAGCTCGGCCTCGTCCTGTACCGGGGGCACTGCCTGCTGCACCGCGCCGAGCTTCTGATGCTCCACGGCGCCTGGTGCGACGCGGTGGCCGTTGCCCAGGACGCGTGCGCGCTGCTCGCCGAGCCGATCAATCCCCTGACCCTCGGCGGCGCCCGCTACGTCGAGGGTGAATTGCGTCGGCTACGAGGGGAATTCAGGCTCGCTGAGGACGCCTACGAACGTGCCAACGCACTCGGATGCCAACCCCAACCCGGGATGGCGTTGCTGCGGCTCGCGCAGGGCCGCGTCGACGTCGCCGCCGCGCAGCTCCGACGCCTGCTCGCCGAAACCGAGCAACCCATCGCCCGTGCCCGTGTGCTGTGTGCCGCGGCTGAGATCCTTCTTGCCGCGGGCGATGTCGAGGGCGCCCGCTCCGCCGCCAACGCGCTGTCGGCCGTCGCCACTGAGTTGGGTTCACCACTGCTGCGGGCCCACGCCGCACTCGCGACCGGTTCCGTCCTCCTCGCCATGGGTGACGTGCCCGCCGCACTGATGGCTCTGCGTCGTGCCGCCGGAGAATGGAGCGAGCTGAGCGCACCGTACGAAGGGGCACGCACGCGCCTGCGCATCGCCGACGCCTGCGAAGCCCTCGCCGACCTCGACGGCGCCGAATTAGAACGGCGCGCCGCCAGGTCGACGTTCGACGCACTCGGCGCGGGCGCCGCTCCGCCGCGACCTGCCGCGACGGCCCGGACGCCGGAGGATCTCACCGCCCGCGAGGCCGAGGTGCTGGTGCTCGTCGCCCGGGGCAAGACCAACCGAGCAATCGCCGCGCAGCTCTGCATCAGCGAGAAGACCGTCGCCAGCCACCTCAATCACATCTTCACCAAGCTCGGGCTCACATCCCGCTCGGCGGCCACCGCATACGCCTATGAGCACGACCTCGTGTCCTAAGCTCGCGTCGATGTCTGCCCTCGACACGATGGCCGATTGGCCGATGCGCAACCAGCCGCTGCGGTGGTAGGCCCTCCGGCGAATCAACGACACCAAGAGCGATGCCGGCCGGCGCACGATCCCACTACCTCGGTTCGCGATCAGTACATTGACCGAGCGGCGGAATCTGTCCCATCTCGGTGAGCAGGTGGTGATCGTCCCATCCACGGCGGGGACACTGCGGAACCCGAACAACTTCGGCAAGCGGTGGCGCATCGTCCGCGAGAATCTGGGAGTCCCTGAAGCGAAAACGCATTCGTTCCGCAAGACGGCAGAGGATCGGTACATGTCCCGCGGCAGGGTCCATGCGCAGGTAGCGGATCTGCTGGACCGAACCGTCGCCATGAACGATGAATAAACGACGGCCATCTGTCGTCCCTAGAGGTGCCCGACTCAGGTGGCCAGCCACCTCACGACATTTCACCGCGCAGTCACCCAGCACGCTGGCGGGGCTACGGTCACACCGCGCCGACCAGCGAAGTTAGCTGCTGGCGCAAATCTGTCCCCAGCGCTGTCCCAGCAGCCAGGGTTTTACGCTGGTTTCCCGCAAACCTCCGCAAGTCAACCGATAGTCAGCGCTAGCTAGTGAGTTGACCCTGAGAGACGTTGCGCCACAACGAGAATCCAGGCTAGCCCAAGCTCGCTACCAGCCTCGACGCCAGTTAGCTGACATGCATCGCAAACAGCCGGGACGGACTGTAAATCCGTCGGCCTTATTTTAGGTGCGCCCGGCGGGTTGACAGGGCTTTGCGGGTCGGAGATGCGCGAGTCATTGCGCATCGGGGCGACTCTGGCAGATCGCCTGCCTGCGGTGTTCGAGATGCGACGAGCCGTTTGTCCGATGCGACGGGTTGCAATTCGGCTGATAGCTCGCAGACCTGTGCTGTGCCCACATTTCGCCGGTCACTTGTCCGGCCAGCACCTGCGGTCAGGGTTCAAATCGCTCCGCCAGCGCCCACAATCGTTCTACTGCAATTCACCGCTGTGATCGTCGGCGCGCTTCGCCGCCGTACCGCAGATCTCGCCGTCGACTAACGGCGCTGTGACCAACGACTACCGTGGCATTGCTGTGGTACCTGGCCGGCTCGCTGCTGCGGACGCGATTTACGCTGGCGCGAACACCGATGAGGGGAGAGGAGACTGTAATGGCGTGGTATCTGGCCCTGCAGGGTACGTCACACATGGCCCATCAATCGTCGGTCTATGAACTGCAGGACGGGGTGGATGTGGACGCGATCGCCCAAGAGCTGGTCAGTTCGGCGACTCTGGACCGCGTTGTCGCGGTTCCTGCAGTGCTGGCGCCAAACCCGCGTCGACGGCAGAGAGTCACGTTGTATGTGCGGCCGGCCGCCTGGGGCATGTGGACGTTTTACCAGCAGTCCGAGGAAGATCGCCGTCAGCTTGTTGAGCAGTTCAACGCGTTATCCCAGGCTGTGCAGCAGCGCGGCCAGATGGGTGCGATGGGACAAATGAATCCGCCCACCGGTCAGATGGGACCCGCTACCTGGGGTTCCTCGGGAACAGGCCGCTAGGCGCCCAACCGCAGATTCTGTCGGCTAGCGGTGGAGTGGTCGCAAATTCAAGTCCGTCCCCAGCGACCAGCATTTCCCTCGTCTACCAAGACCCAGGGGGTTAAACCGGCCGCTAAGAGGGGAACAATGAAGAAGCCAACGAAGGGGGAGAGGCAACATGGCCGAGGCTGGTTTGTTTATTCGTTGGGGGGAACCGGCGCGCGGGCGCGAAGCTCGAGCTATCGAAGTTTTCAACGAGTCATCGCAGTATTTCGCCCTTCTTCAGCAAGAAGGGAGGATCGAAGGCTTTGACATGGCTGTCTTTATGCCGCACGGTTCAGACAACGGAGGCTTCTTCCTGGTGCGCGGCAGTGGAGACCAAATTGACTCCGTTCGTCGTGAGCAAGGGTTCTTGCGGTTGATTAATCGCGCGAGACTGACGTGCGAAGAGGTTGGGGTCGCGGACACATTCCTTGACGAGGGGATCGCTCAAGTAATGAATCTGTACCAGGAAGAGGTCGGGATTGCCGAGGAGCCACCGGTTGTCCCGTAGGAGTGCCGGAGGCAGCTGCCGTTGATCGAGTTCAAGCGCCACGGGCTCGAGTGTTTCTGACATCGTCAGTCCTCCTGAGTCCGGACGACGAGCCCGGCAGCCCGCCCATTCAGGTAGGGGTCTTTTTACGGGAACACTTCGAAGTTGGGGAACGGCTTTTAGGTTCTTCTTTTCCACCAATACCCGCCCGAGGCCAATTGGTGATCGGGAAGCACGCTGATGTCGCACAGAACGCGAGCATGGCTAATGCTGCAGATCCACGAGTGGCGGTGCACCCCGCGGGGCCCGGCAGAAGTTAAGCACGACGACACAATTGACACGGGTAGTAGTTGGCTACTACTGACATGGTGTGTCCCCGCACAATATTGCTGGTCACTGTTCGCAGCGCGCGTTGTGGACTACTCGCTTTTGCGAAGCGTCAACAGATGTTGACGACTTTCAGAAGAGCCTCTCGCCGGTGACCGCCTTGAGCCACCCCTCATATCTCGACTGTTCCAGCGCCGACGATAGGACAGAAATTGGGCCAGCCGAACCAACCAGGGTGGCCAGCGGCGCCACCGACGGTGGCTCTATATATCCGCTGGGCATCGGCTCGGACACGTGGCGCAGGGGCAGATCAAGCGGGACGGAGGAGGGGGCAAATGGCTCGCCACCGCGGCACTGATCCTCGGCTATCTACAACTCGCCGCGACGGTCGGCGTCGTCCTCGTCGCCGCGATCTTGGGCGCACTCGGCGCTCAGTAAGGCGTTTTCGACAGAATCGATTCGAAACTGTCGAGCATTTCCCCATATTTATGAGGGACGAAGGAAGCAACTCATGAGCGCTGAATTATTTCCGCAAACGCCGGCGGCCGCGGCCGTGCTCTCGGTGGCCAACAAATTCTATTCGCCCGCGCTTCTCAACCACTGCGTGCGCTCCTATCTCTGGGGAGCGAAATATGCTGCGGCACATGACATCACGTTCGACGACGAGCTGTACTACGTCTCGGCGATGCTTCACGACATCGCTCTCACCGAGGTTTTCGACAGTCACACTGTGGCATTCGAGGTGGCTGGCGGGGACTTGGCGTGGGTCTTCGGCGTGGCAACAGGGTGGGCCGCCGATCGCGCGGCAAGAGCGGCGGAGATCATCGTGTTGCACATGCGCGACGACGTCCCCGCCTCTGCCGACCCGGAGTCCCACCTTCTGCAGGTTGCCACGAGCTGGGACGTAGTAGGCCTCCGGCCGGAGGAATTCACGTCCGAGGCGAGGGCGGAGATACTCGCTCGCTATCCCCGGGAAGGGTTCAGCGCAGAGTTCGTGGCCTGCTTCGAAGACCAAGCCAAGCGCAAGCCGAGCAGCGCGGCCGCCGCATCTATCGCCAACGACGGAGCCAGGCGCATCGCCGCCAACCCGCTCGACGGCTAGAGTCTGCCGACCGCGAATGTCGCGGCCTGCTCGGTCATGCCGTTCTTGTTGTAGAGCGCGTGGTTGGCCCCGTCGCCATCGCCGGCACAGATCGGGTCGTTGGTTATGCACAGGTCGATGGTCTTGGACGCGTAGAGCGCGCCGATCTGGACCGGCGGTGTGTCGATCAGTTTCATGAACTTCGGGCTCGGCTTGCCGAAGAGGGCGACCGCGGCGACATGGTCGGCGACGTTGGGCGGCATCGGATCCGGCACATCCTCCGCGGATGCCCCGCTCGGCACTGCCTCCGAGGTGACGAAACCGGCTACCGCCGCGCCTTGCGAGAAACCGCCCAGCACGATTCTCGTGTTGGGACACCCGGCCGCCGTGGCCTCGATGTGATTGGCCGCATCTCTGATGCCCTGGACAGCGGTCGGAAAGTCGGTGCTGGCGGGATAGTTGACCGGATATACCGACACCGATTTGCCGGCGGCCTTCGCGCGGACGGCGTCGACGAACGACTGCCCGATGCCGCCGAGACCAGGTGGTTCGAACGTGCCGCGGGCGAACACGACCTCGACGTCGGGGCACGGCGCGGCGTTCGCGAGCCGAGCGGGTGCGCCGGTCAGCGCAATAGCTGTAACCACTGCAGCGCCGACGAGTCGGACTGTGTGAAGTGGGGCCATGTTGCCCATGCTTGCACAGCGCGACAAAACCGCCTGAATACGACAACGGCGGCGCCCCGATGGAACGCCGCCGCCGTGCCGAACGAATGAAACCTGCCTAAGGGCAGGAAACCTCGATCTCGAAGGGCTTGTTGACCGGTTGCATCGGGTTTGCCATGTCGACGCCCACCGCGTGCCCGGAGATCTTGTAGGTGTTGCCGTCCTTCTCCGCCTTGGCGTCACCCTGGCCGGCGTTCTCCTGGAAACCCAGCGTGACGCCGCTGATGTTGCCGAGGCCGACAGAATGAACCGTTGGGTTGTCGCCCGTGCCCACCACCGCACCGATGCCCGTCGTGGCGTCGCCGATCGCGATGTTCACGTTGTCGCCCATCGTGCTGCAGACGACCGTGCCCTGGATGGCCTGGTCCTTGCCGTCGATCGTGACCGTGCTCTTGCCCTGTGCTGAGGCGGCCGAAGACGTTCCTCCTGAGGTCTCGGACTTCTTCTCCGAGGAACAGCCGGCCAGACCGGCGATGACAATCGCCGCGCCGCCGACGGCGACCACGAACCCACGCTTCACCACTGTCTCCTTTTGTTGTCGCGGGCCGTCAAGATCGGCGGACCGTCCCACAGAGTATGGGGGGCCGCCCAGCAGCGGTCTCGGGATTGCGGGAAAATTAGCCCGAACGGGGCCTGGCTATCAGCCAGCAGGACACCGGTCACGCGCGATTGGTTGAATACACAGCGTGGCGGAGCCGTCTTTCAGTGTCGATGCGGAGCTTCCGGGACGGCTCGGCCGCGCCGGTGTGATCCGAACGCCCCACGGCGACATCCATACTCCGGCATTCATCGCCGTCGGAACCCAGGCCTCCGTGAAGGCCGTCGTCCCGGAGATGATGAAAGAACTTGGTGCACAGGCTCTTCTGGCCAACGCCTACCACCTGTATCTTCAGCCCGGCGCAGACATCGTCCAAGAGGCAGGCGGACTGGGCGCATTCATGAACTGGCCCGGCCCGACGTTCACCGACAGCGGCGGCTTCCAGGTGCTGTCACTTGGTGCGGGTTTCCGCAAGGTGCTGGCGATGGACACCGAACGCGTGCAGGCCGACGACATAATCGCCGAAGGCAAGGAACGGCTGGCCCGCGTCGACGACGACGGAGTCACCTTCACGTCGCATCTGGACGGCTCGACGCACCGCTTCACTCCCGAGGTGTCGATCGGCATCCAGCACCAGATCGGCGCCGACATCATCTTCGCGTTCGACGAACTCACCACGCTGGTGAACACCCGTGGCTACCAGCAGGAATCGGTCCAGCGCACGCATCGCTGGGCGGTGCGCTGCCTGGTAGAACATCGCAGGCGCAGCGAAGCCGATCCGCACCGGCCGCCACAGGCGTTGTTCGGCATTGTGCAGGGCGCCCAGTATGAGGACCTGCGTCGGGAAGCCGCGCGCGGCTTGGTGTCCGTCGTCGACGATGAGGGCCGCGGCTTCGACGGCTACGGCATCGGCGGGGCGCTGGAGAAGCAGAACCTGGCCACCATCGTCGGGTGGGTGAGCAGCGAACTGCCCGCGGACAAGCCCCGCCACATGCTGGGAATCAGCGAGCCCGACGACCTGTTCAACGCGATCGCCGCCGGCGCGGACACCTTCGACTGCGTTTCGCCGTCCCGCGTCGCCCGCAACGCGGCGGTGTACTCGACGATCGGTCGCCGCAACATCACCAACGCCCGCTTCCGCCGTGACTTCACACCAATCGATGCCGAATGTGACTGCTACACATGCGCGCATTACACCCGCGCCTACATCCACCACCTGTTCAAGGCCAAGGAGCTGCTGGCCGCGACGCTGTGCACGATCCACAATGAGCGGTTCATCATCCGGCTCGTCGACCAGATCCGCATGGCGATCAGGGCCGGCGAGTTCGACGAACTGCGGGCGCATGTCCTCGGCCGTTACTACCAAGGGTGACCCCTCAGCGTTCTTTGACGCGTGTAAAATAACGAGATGACCGCCTCTGCGCAGCCGCAGGAATTGTTGGTGCGGCTTCTCGATCCGTCGAACCGGGCCGACCCGTATCCCACTTACGCCGAGATTCGCGAGCGCGGCGCGCTGAGACTTCCTGAGATCAACCTCACGGTGTTCTCGTCGTATCGGGACTGCGACGAGGTGCTTCGGCACCCGTCGGCCGCGAGCGACTTCCGCAAGGCGACTGACGTGCAGGCCAGGCTGGCGGCAGCGGAGGACGCACACGCGTACGGCGAGCCGAGCTTCCTGTTCCTGGATCCGCCCGACCACACCCGGCTGCGCAAGCTGGTCAGCAAGGCATTCGTACCAAAGGTCGTCAAGGCGCTCGAGCCGGACATCACCGCGCTCGTCGACGCGCTGCTCGACACCGTCGCCGGCAAGGGCACATTCGATGTGATCGCCGATCTCGCTCATCCGCTTCCGGTCGCGGTGATTTGCAGGCTGCTCGGCGTGCCGTTGGAGGACGAGCCGGAGTTCAGTGCGGCTTCCGCGTTGTCGGTCCAGTCGCTCGACCCGTTCATCACCGTTACCGGTCAGGCGCCCGAGAACATGGAACGCCAGGTGCAGGCCGAGGTGTGGCTGTATGGGTACCTTCGCGATCTGATATCCCGGCGTCGGACCGATCTTGGCGACGACCTGATGTCGGGCCTGATCCAGGTCGAGGAGTCCGGCGACCAACTCACCGAAGAAGAGATCATCGCGACCTGCACGCTGCTGTTGGTCGCCGGTCATGAAACGACGGTCAACCTGATCGCCAACGCGGTTCTGGCGATGTTGCGTCAACCCGAGCAGTGGGCCGCGCTGGCAGAGAACGCATCCCGAGTGTCGGCGGTGGTCGAGGAGGCGCTACGCTACGATCCGCCCGTTCAGCTGATGGGCCGAATTGCCGCCGACGACATGACAATTGGCGAGACCACCGTCGTCAAGGGCGACACCACGATGCTGCTACTGGCTGCGGCGCATCGGGACCCGGCGGCGTACGAACGACCCGATGAGTTCTATCCCGATCGAGAGTCGATCCGGCACTTGGGGTTCGGCAAGGGACCGCACTTCTGCCTCGGCGCACCGCTGGCTCGGTTGGAAGCAGCCGTCGCGCTGTCGGCGGTGACGGCCCGGTTCCCCGCTGCCCGCATTGGTGGTGCCCCGGAATACAAGCAGAACCTGACGCTGCGGGGCATGTCGTCGCTGCCGGTGGCGGTTTAGAGTTCGACTTCCGCCAACACCCTGGCCACTGGAACACCGGCAAGGGCGGGCGCCGAATCCTGTGACGACCAGATCCGCTCGATCAAGAAGTCACGGAATTTGCTTGCCGCATCGACGTTCTCGAATCGCAGGTGGATGACGATGTAATTGGGGTCCTCGGTCGGCTGGTACACGTCGGTCTGCGTCACACCGGCCGCCTCACGGGCAGGCGCGAACTTCTTGAATGCGTCCAACCAGGTCTCCAGGCCGTTGATCTCGTGCTCGATGTGCAGGACGGGCATCTGCATAGTGTGGACTACCGTCGTGGGTATGACTTCCACCTTGCTTGATTCTCGCGTCGCGACCACTCTCGACCGGATGTTCGCCGAGTCCGACGCGCAGATGCCCAGGCTGGGCGAAATGATGGGTAACAAGGTGGTGCCCGACGAGTCCGATCCGCAGGGACGGGCCGATGCGCTGAGCGAGTTCTACCTGCCGGTGACCCCCGATGCGGGTCGCCTGCTCTACTCGTTGGTGCGTGCATCCCGTCCGGCGACCGTGGTGGAGTTCGGCATGTCGCTGGGCATCTCCGCGATCCACCTCGCATCGGGCGTCCGCGACAACGGCACGGGCCGGGTGGTGACCACCGAGCTCAGCGCGGCCAAGGTCGCCGCGGCGACCCGCAATTTCACGGATGCTGGGCTCGGCGACCTGATCACTGTGCTGCAGGGTGACGCGTTGGAGACGCTGAAGTCCATCGACGAGCCGGTGCAATTCGTCCTGCTCGACGGGTGGAAGGACCTCTACATGCAGGTGCTCGAACTGCTCGAGCCGCGGCTGTCGCCGGGGGCGCTGGTGGTCGCGGATAACACCAGCATGCCCGGCCTGCAGCCGTATCTGGACTACATGCGTGACCCCGCGAACGGCTACGTCAGCGTGAACTTTCCGGCAAGAGAATCCGACAGCATGGAGATCTCCTGCCGCGCATGATCGCGTCACCCTCCCTCTCCGCGAGCGTGCGTGTCTGTGGCCGACACACCGCGGATTTTCGGTAGTTAGCGCACGCTCGCGGGCGGGGTTAGGCGCCCCAGCTCGCGGGAGGCTTACAACGGGTTGAGGATTCGCTCCAGGAACTGTCGCGTCCGCTCCTCCTTGGGATCACCGATCACCTCGGCGGGTGGGCCCTTCTCGAGGATGACGCCGTTGTCGGTGAACAGCACCTGATCGGAAACCTGCTTGGCGAACTGGATTTCGTGCGTGACGATCACCAGAGTCCAGCCCTCGACCGCGAGATCGCGAATGACGGACAGCACTTCGCCGACGAGTTCAGGGTCCAACGCTGATGTCGGTTCGTCGAACAGCACCACCTTCGGCTTGAGCGCGAGTGCACGCGCAATGCCGACCCGCTGCTGCTGGCCCCCCGAGAGTTGGAACGGGTACTGGTCGCGCTTCTCGGCCAGGCCCACCTGGTCCAGAAGCTCGACGGCCTCGGCTTCTGCCTGATCCTTCGGCCGCTTCTGCACGATCAGCGGACCTTCGGTGACGTTCTGCAGCACCGTCTTGTGCGGGAACAGGTTATGGGCCTGGAACACCATCCCGCTCTGCGCGCGGTACCTGCGCAGCTGTTCTTTCGACGCGGGCTTGGAGAAGTCGATTCGTTCGTCGCCGATCTGGATCACACCCGCATCGGGCACGTCCAGTGCGTTGAGGGCGCGCAACAATGTCGTCTTGCCCGAACCGGAGGGCCCGATGACCGTGGTGGCCGACCCCTGCACAACCTCAAAGGAGACTCCTCGTAGGACTTCGTTGTCGCCGAACGCCTTTCGGACGCTTTCGACGGTGACACGGTTTTCGGTCATCGCGCGACATACCTTTCCAGTCGGCGTTCAATGCGATTTTGGCCGAACGACAGAACCAGGCAGATGACCCAGTAGTAGATCGCGGCCGTCGTGTACAGGGCGAGGAAGTCGAAGGTCCGTGCGGCGATGATCTGCGATTGCCGCAGAAGCTCGGTGACCAGGATCGTCGACGCCAAGGAGGTGTCCTTGAGCAAGGAGATCAGCGTGTTCGACAGCGGCGGCACCGCAACCCTTGTGGCTTGCGGCAAGATGATGCGTCGCAGCGAGCCCGTGTAGTTCAGGCCGATCGTCTGTGCCGCTTCCCATTGGCCTTTCGGGATGCTCTGGATCGCCGATCGGATGATCTCGGCCGCGTAGCCGCCGACGTTGAGCGAGAACGCGATGATGGCCGCGGGCCACGGGTCGATCTTGACGCCGAGTTGGGGGAGCGCATAAAAGACGATGAACAACTGCACCAGCAGCGGGGTCCCGCGGATCACCGATATGTAGAAGCGGGCGATGTTGGTCAGGATCGTGTTCGACGACAGCCGCGCGAGCGCGATCGCCAGCGCGATGATGATGCCGATCACGAAGCTGATCACCGTCAGCGGAATCGTCTTGGTGATCGCGGCCTTGGCAAGAGGGCCCAGGCTGCTCTCCACCAGCTGCCATGTCGACTGGGTTTCCTGTTGTGCCGGTGCCGCTTCCGGTCCGCCCGACGCATTGGCTTTCAGGTACTTCTGCGAAATGTTGGCCAACGTTCCGTCGGACCGCAATTCGTCGAGGGCTTTGTTCAGATCGGGCAACAGGCCGCTGTTCTTACGGGCTGCGAAACCCTGCTCGCTCTTCTCGCCGACGGTGCCCGCGATCTTCACCGTCTTGTCGCCCGTCTCCGCGAGATAGGCGTATACCGCGATGCTGTCGTTGACGACGACGTCGACCCGGCCCTGGTTGAGCAGCTTGATGGCCTGGGTGAAGCCCTCGACGGCTTCGACCCGTGCGCCGGCCTTGCGGGCGATGTCTGACCAGTTGCTCGTCGCGTTCTCGCCGGCCAGCTTGCCTTTCAGGTCGGCGAGCGACTTGATGGAGTTGTCATCGGCACGGGTGACGATCACGCCTTCGCCGACCGAATACGGCTCGGACAGGTCGTACTTGGCTTGGCGCTCGGCGTTGATCGTCACCTCGTTGGCGACGACGTCGAATCGGTTGGCCTCCAGGGCCGCGAACATGGCATCCCACGGCGTTTCGACGAATTCGACTCTTACGCCGAGCTTCTCGCCGACGGCCTTGGCTACGTCGACGTCGTAACCGACGAGATCGTTGTTGGCGTCGTGGTAGCTGAACGGGGAGTAGACCCCCTCGGTGCCGACCCGCAGCACGCCGGACGACTTCACCTGGTTCTCGCCGGACGAGCCGCCGCACGCGGCGAGAACCAGTACGGAGACGAGCAGCATCAGGGCCAGGACGGGTTTTCTGATGTAGTGCACCGGCGGACGCTAGCAAGTCGCTGAGCTTTCACCAAGGGTTCTGCTCAGCTCCGACGCTATATATCCAGGGCTGCCGCGGCAGCTTGGCGGGGGCGAACTCCTCGAGCATCCCGTCAAGGCCCGTCGCGACGAACCCGAGCGATCCGGCGATCTGTTCGAGCGCACGGGGCACGCCGATCTCGGCGAGTGTGACCGCGCCGTCGCGCTTGGCAAGCCGCGCCCCGTCCTCGTTGAGCACCAGCGCGACGTGTGCGTACACCGGCTCCGAATGGCCGAGCAGGTTCGCGAGATAGGCCTGCCGGGGCGACGACGCCAGGAGGTCGTCGCCGCGAACCACCTGGTCGACACCCTGCGCCGCGTCGTCCACGACGACCGCGAGGTTGTACGCCGCGACACCGTCGCCGCGCTGGACGACGAAATCGTCGACGGTTCCGGTGTAGTCGCCGTGCAGCACGTCGTGGACGGTGTAGGCGGTTACGTCGGCGCGTAGCCGCAGCGCGGGTGGCCGGCCGGTGGCCGCGCGTCGGCTCTCACGCTCAGCGGCGCTGAGGTCGCGGCAGGTGCCCGGATAGGCGCCCTGCGGTGAATGCGGCGCCCGCGGGGCCTGCTGGATATCCTTTCTGCTGCAATAGCATTCGTACAGAAGCCCGCGTTCGGCCAGCAGCGCGACGACATCGTCGTAGCGTTGCGGATGCGCCGTCTGCCACTCGGCCGGCTCGTCCCAGGTGAGACCGATGGCTTCGAGATCGCCGAGCTGGCGCATCGCGATCTCGGTGTGTGTGCGGTCATCGAGGTCGTCGACCCGCATCAGGAACCGTCTGTCCGTCGAGCGGGCGAACAGCCACGCCAGTACCGCGGTTCGCAGGTTGCCGATGTGCAGGTCGGCCGACGGGCTGGGGGCGAACCGACCCGCGCCGGTTGACGTCACGCCCGCAATCTAGCGGACTCAGTCACGCTCCCACGGCGCGTCGTCGCCCATCTTCTTGTAGTACTTGGCGAGGTGGCTCTTCACCCGATCGACGTCGCCCTTGGGGATGTCGATGCCGCCGCGGGCTCCGTCGATGATGGCGCCTGCGGCCATCACACCGCGCGGAACGGCCTTGAGCTTGCCATTCACCACGTCGGCTATCAGCAGCTTGTATGCGGTGAAGTTGTCCTTCTTGTCGCCGTCGTACCAAACGTGGGCGTCGCGGTACTTCTGATTCGGGTCGTCTTCGGCGTCGGCCCATTTGCGGACCCGCTTCTCGGCCGCGTCGCCGTCCCATTCACGGTCACGGTCCGCGAGCGGGAGATCCTGAAATGCTGTTACGGACATGTCGAAGGCGTGCCCGGCCGGTGCGAGGGCTAAACCCTCAGCGTTTCTGTGAAAGCGCTGCAGAACCAGTCGACGTCGGAGGCCGAGAACACCAGCGGCGGGCGGATCTTCAACACATTGCCGTCATGGCCACACACCGAGATCAGCACGTGCCGCTCGCGCATCGCGTTGACGAGTCGACGGGCTTCGGCGCGATCGGCTTCCTTCGTCTCCGGATCGCGGACCACCTCGACGCCGACGTAGAGGCCGGCGCCGCGGACGTCGCCCAGTCGTGGGTCGTCGATGGCTGCCAACTCGGCGCACAGCGCATCGCCGACCGTCCTGGCGTTGGCCAGCAGGTGCTCTTGCTCGATGACATCGAGTACCGCCGACGCCGCGGCCATGGACACAGGGTTGCCGCCGAACGTGTTGAAGTACGGCACGCCGACGGCGAACGGTTTGAGCACGTCGGCACGGGCCGCCATCGCCGCCACCGGGAAGCCGTTTCCCATCGGCTTGCCCATCGTCACGATGTCAGGGACCACACCGTGCCTGTCGAAGCCCCACATCGACGCCCCGGTGCGCGCGAACCCCGGCTGCACCTCGTCGGCGATGAACACTCCGCCGCGGGTCCGGACCTTGTCCACCGCGGCGCCCAGCACCGGGTCGGCGAATATGCCGTCCGAGGAGAAGATGGTGTCGACGATCAGGCAGCTCACGCCGTAACCGGCAGCGACCAGATCGTCGGCGGCCTGCGCCACGTCGGCGGTGAAGCGCGCAGCCACCTCGTCGGCTGATACCCGATGGGTGTCCGGCGGGTCGACGACGCGCACGTTGGGACCGATGCTGGTCGCGCCGCCGAGCGACGGCGATATCGCGGTCGCCGTTGCGGTGTTGCCGTGATACGCGTCGCGAGTGACGACGACTCCCGTTGCCCCCGTGCACATTTCGGCGACGCGAAGCGCCAGGTCGTTCACCTCCGAGCCGGTGCAGGCGTAGATCACCTGGTCCACTTCGGCTGGCATGGTGGCCAGCAGTCGCTCCGAGTAGTCGACGATCCCGCG
>JBKPSU010000159.1:0-5991 GCA_046735135.1 Actinomycetota bacterium | reverse complement strand
GGTGCAAGATGCTCGTGTGCTGCAAGTTGCCCGGTCGGCAGGCGTCGCCACATCGTCGCTGCCGGTTCGTGGCGTTAGGTTCCGGGGCGCGGGGGGTTCGGACATGAAGGCGATTCCGCGTTCGCTGGTCATGATTTTCGTGGCGTTGATCGCCGTGCCCGTGCTGGCGGTGACGCAGACGGTCACGACAGCCATCCAGCTACTGGCCGTTACCGGGTTCTATATGGGCGGGACCGGACACCCGCTGTCGGTCCCCCCGGATACGGCTCAGTTCATCACCGACTACATGAACCTTGCGGACAAGAATTACATAGTCCCCGCGACCGGCGTCGCACCGAAACCGCGGATTCCAGTGGTTTACCCCGCACAGGTCGCTCCATTCTCTCCATTCCTCTCTACGTCCACCCTCGACAATTCGGTTCTGGTGGGACGCAACAATCTCGACAGCTGTCTGCGGGGGGGACCCTGCAACGGTGGGTCGCCGGTGCCGCGGGAGTCCACGGACACCTTCGATGTCTACGGTTTTTCGCTGAGTGCCATAGTGGCTTCGCTCGCCAAGCGGGACCTCATCGCCGACCCAGGGACTGCGCCGGCGGACACCAACTTCTTCCTGATCGCCAACCCCATGCGACCCAACGGCGGGATTCTGGCGCGCGGATTCGAGGGCTTGACCATCCCGTTCGTCGGCATCACGTTCTATGGACCTGCCCCGACGAACTCGTGTGATGTGGGCGATTGCCTGGACACGGTCGACGTCGCGCGGCAGTACGACTTCCTCGGCGGCGACGCCCCGGCCCGGCTGGATCCGATCGCGTTCGCGAACTCGATCGCCGCATACGCCCAGCTACACGGCGACGTTCCGAACCAGACCGTCGCTGGTGCCAAGCTAGGCACCATCAGTCCGACGGGCGTCGTTGACCAGGGCACGGATGGCGGCGACACCACCTACTACCTGATCACCGACCCGACGCTGCCGATCCTTCTGCCGCTTGAAAGCATCGGCGTTCCGAGTGCGGCACTGGCCCTTCCCGACGCGATCCTGCGGGTGTGGATCGAGGACAAGTACGTCCGCGACCAGAGTCCGGGGCAACACGTGCAGTTCCAGATCATCCCGATCGGCAACCCCGTCGCTCTCGTCGGCAATATGCTCGGTGCCGTCCCGGTCGGCATCGACGACACCGTCGCACAGGCGACAGGGGATCCGACAAATCGTCCACTCGGAACGGCGAACGTTTACCGCCCGTTCGGGGTTGGCGGGCCGGTCTATGACAAGACGACCGGTCACGAGACGACCGACAGCGGCGTGCCCTTCAGCGGCACCGGTAGCCCGCTGGCCCTTGCACAGCCACAGCCGAAGACGAGTGGCAACGAACTGAAGACGGCTGAGGTGAACGCAGACAACTTGGGCAACAGCGGGCCGCCGCAGCAGCAGAAGCCCACGACGCCCACTACGCCCGCGACTCCGGAGGTCACCAAGCCGCAGCGTCCGCTCGAAGTGGTCCGCGACTCGCTGAACTTCGGCACGCACAAGTCACCGCTGGGCGTTCATCCCGACGGAGAGGGACCGCTGAAGAAGATCGTCAGCGCCCTGACCGGCCAGCGACCGAACACCGCCGGTGAAACCGCCAGCGATGCGCCTGCGGCGAAGGACGACGCGGCCTAGGTCCGCGTATCGCAGTTCAGCGAGACGGTGATCGTTCGTCGCACCACGACGGTCACCAGCTCGCGGTCCAGCTTCCCGTCCCTACCTCGTCCGCGATCCACGAAGAACGTCCTGGTGATGTCCTGCGGGTTCCGGACGCTGGTGACGATGCACTGGTCCAGGGGAGCGCTGCCCACCCGATCGATGTTGACGTCGTAGCCCTGTGATTCGAGCTGGCCGATGGTCGCATAGGCGTTGCCCTGCGGCGCTGGGTCCGCCGCTGCCAAACCCCCAGATGCGAGCGCCAAGCCCGCGATCACAATCCCCCCTGCCATACCCCACGCTGCGCGCATGACAGATTTCTCCGTACTTTTCATAGGCCCGACCCATTGGTTATCGCTCTAGACACGCGAAGTGTTGCAAGCAAGTTCAAAGCAATAGCTGTGGTATCAACGGGCGTGCGCCGGTTCTGGCTCATCGCAACCGCCTCGGTGACGTGCGTCCTCCCAGCGTGTGGCCCGTCCGGCACGTCAACCAGGCCCTCCACGACAGGGTCTTCCGCCTCAGAAACTCACGTCAAGCCGGCCAACATCACCAGGGCCCGCGGCGGCCTCCCCGCCGGATATGAAGTTGCCGACCTCGCCGGTCCCGCGTCGCCCGTCGCGTTCTGGGGTCTCGGTCCCGGCTGGGTCGCCGAACCCCCACAGTGCGGAGCGCTCGGCGGCCCCGCGACCGACGGCTCGACGACTGAAGGATGGTCGGCGTCGGGCCCCGGCGGCATCGTGCACGCCGCGGTCATCGGACATGTCGGCTTCGATCCGGCGGTGCTGGCCGACTGCGGACAGTGGACGGTGACGTCGGGCAACACCACCGGCACCGTCCACCTCGTCGATGCGCCCGCGATCGTCGGGGCGTCGACCGTCGGCATGGCCACCGACGCCAAGACTGTCGTGGAGGGTGGCACCGAGACGACCTCGGCGGCGAGCACTTTCAGCGCCTATCTCGACGACTATCTGGTGTTCGTCACGGTGGTCACCGATCCCGGGGCGCCGAATCCTGCACTCGGCCAAGAATTCGCCGCGGATCTCTTGGTCAAAACGGTGTCCGCGTTACGCGGTTGACATCGGATCGGCGGGTACATTGGCGGCGATGTTGAACCCGAGGGCTCTGCTCGTCATCGGTTGTGTCGGCGCGCTCGCCGCGTGCAGCACCGCCGAATCGGCACAGCCGGACCTGTCGCACGCCGACATCGCCAACGTCAAGAACGTCCGATCGGATTTTCCACCCGGGTTCAAGGTCACCGATATTGCTCCCGCGGGCATCGATCCCCACCTGCTCGAAGCGCAGCCACTGCCGGGGGTGAAGTTCGATCCGGGCGACTGCTCGGAGTTCGCCACCAAACAGGTTCTGCCCGAAGGGGTTAAGGGCAACATGTCGGCGCTTGTCGCGGAGGACAGCGGGATGCGGTTTGTCGTGATCGCGGTGGAGACATCGGAGACCGTTCCGGAGAACGAGCCACCGTCGAACTGCCACACGGTCTCGTTCGACGGTCCCGCATTGCGTGGGGTCGTCGAGGTCGTCGATGCGCCGAAGATCGACGACGTCAACACGCTGGGAGCCCATCGGGTGATCCAGACGACGGTCGACGGCAAGACCCGAACCGGCGAGTTGTACAACTACGTCGCGAGATTCGGTCAGTTCCTGGTGATCGTCACCGCCAACCCGCTGGTCGTCCCCGACAAGCCTATGGCGCCCGTCGACACCAAGCGTGCGGGGGACCTGCTCACCAAAGCCGTCGCAGCGGTAAAGGCTTGAGCCTCAACGCACGTCGTGCGGCCGAAACTGGATGCTGATGCGTGGACCGACCGGTTTCACGGTCTTCGGGATGCAGTGTTCCCATGTGCGCTGACACGACCCGCCCATCACCAGCAGGTCGCCGTGGTGGTGCTGCAGCCGCAGCGACTTGCCACCGCCGCGTGGCCGTAACGCGAAAACCCTTGTAGCGCCGAGGCTTACGATCGCCACCATGGTGTCTTCTTTGCTGCTGCGGCCGACGGTGTCGCCGTGCCATGCCACACTGTCGTCGCCGTCGCGGTAGAGGCACAGCCCTGCGCTGGTGAAGGGCTCGCCGAGCTCGCCGCCGTAGGTGTCGTTGAGGCGTCTGCGCATCTGCTTGAGCATCGGATGGGGCGCCGGTTCGTCGATGAGATTGTGGAAGCTGACCAGCCTGGGCACGTCGAGCACGCGGTCGTACATCTGCCTGCGCTCGGCGCGCCACGGGATGACGTCCCGCAGCTCGCGAAACAGGGCGTCGCCGTCGGTCAGCCAGCCGCTGCGCACCTCGACCCACGCGCCGTCTCCGAGATCGCGCCGCCCGGCGGGGTCGAAGAGAGAGCTTTGAAGTGCCAGCTCCATGCGCCCGAGTCTATCGCACAAGCGTTCGATTGCTCATAGCCGCACCGCGCCGGGCCCCTGCTCGGCAAGCACATCGCCGGGGTTGGACAACGCGCAGGTCTTCAGGCTCAGGCAGCCGCAGCCGATGCAGCCGGTGAGGTTGTCGCGCAGCCGTTGCATGTGCAGGATCCGGTCGTCGAGGTCCTGGCGCCAGCCCGCGGACAGCCGGCCCCAGTCCTTGCTGGTCGGGATGCGGTCGTTGGGCAGCGTCGCCAGCGCGTCCCTGATGCGGGCCAGCGGAATGCCGAGCCGCTGCGACATCCGGATGAATGCCACCCGGCGCAGCGTTTCGCGGGCGTAGCGGCGTTGATTGCCGGAGGTGCGACGGCTCGCGATGAGGCCCTCGCGTTCGTAGAAATGAAGCGCCGAAATGGCCACGCCGCTGCGATCGGCCATCTCGCCGGGCGTCAGCTCGTGGATGTCCATACACCTCAACTTAAGTTGAGGTGGCCGATCGCGCTACGGTGCTAGGTGTGTCAGAGCCCACGCTGGGGGTGAACTCCGAGGTCGGGACGCTGCGGGTGGTCATCCTGCATCGTCCCGGCGCCGAGCTGCAGCGGCTCACGCCGCGCAATAACGACGCGTTGTTGTTCGACGGGCTGCCGTGGGTCGCCAAGGCGCAGGAGGAACACGACGCGTTCGCCGACGTGTTGCGCTCGCGCGGCGTCGAGGTGCTGCTGCTGTCGGACCTGCTGACCGAGGCGCTGGCCAGCGGGGCGGCCCGCATGCACGGCATCTCGGCGGCCGTGGACTCCCGGCGTCTGGGGCTGCCGCTGGCGCAGCAGCTTTCGGCGTATCTGCGGACCTTGGAACCCGCGGGCCTGGCGCGTGTCCTCATGGCGGGCATGACCTTCACCGAGCTGCCGATCGCGGGCGGCGAGGTGTCACTGGTCCGTCGCATGCACCATGGCGGCGACTTCGTCATCGAACCGCTGCCGAACCTGATGTTCACCCGCGACTCCTCGTTCTGGATCGGCCCGCGGGTGGCGATCACGTCGCTGGCGCTGCCCGCCCGCATCCGCGAGACGTCGCTGACCGACCTGATCTATGCGCACCATCCGCGGTTCCTGGGTGTGCGGCGGGCGTACGAGTCACGGTCTGCGCCCGTCGAGGGCGGCGACGTGCTGCTGCTGGCGCCAGGGGTCGTCGCCGTCGGCGTAGGGGAGCGGACGACACCCGCGGGCGCGGAGGCGTTGGTGCGCAGCCTGTTCGACGACGACCTCGCCCACACGGTGCTGGCGGTGCCCATCGCCCAGGAGCGCGCACAGATGCACCTCGACACGGTGTGCACGATGGTCGATACCGACGCCGCCGTCATGTACCCGAACATCGTCGACTCGTTGTCGGCGTTCACCATTCACCGCAACGGCGACGGCGGCGTGACGATCGACGGCGCGGCACCGTTCGTCGACGCCGCCGCGGCCGCGATGGGCATCGAAAAGCTGCGGGTGATCGCGACGGGCCTGGACCCGGTCACCGCCGAGCGCGAGCAGTGGGACGACGGCAACAACACGCTGGCGGTGGCGCCCGGCGTCGTGGTGGCCTACGAGCGCAACATCGAGACCAACGAGCGGCTGCGCGATGCGGGCATCGAGGTGTTGCCCATCGAAGCCAGCGAGCTCGGCACCGGCCGCGGCGGCCCGCGCTGCATGTCCTGCCCCGCCGCCCGCGATCCGCTCTGATTCCCGGGTCCCGGCTAATTCCCGCGAGTTCCCGTCTAGTTCCCGCTAGTTCCCGCGAAATAGCATTCCTGGTCGTTATCTCGCGGAAATCACAGCCATGCCTTCTCGCTCGCGACGTGCCCAGGCGTCCCGCACTCGGGCGAGGATGTCGATTTCTCGGTCTTCCTTCACCACTCTGACGTTCAACCAGCCGAGCCGGTCGATGAGTTCAGC
>JBKPSU010000158.1:0-14761 GCA_046735135.1 Actinomycetota bacterium | reverse complement strand
GGCTTGCCGTTCTCGTCGCGGTAGCGGGTCGCAAGCCTGCGCGCCTGAAACGTCGTGCAGTTCGAGGTCGAGGTCAGCTCGCGGTAGGTCTGCTGGGTCGGGATCCACGCCTCGCAGTCGTACTTGCGCGCCGCGGACGCGCCGAGATCGCCTGCGGCGACGTCGATCACGCGGTAGGGCACCTCGATCTTGGCCAGCATCTCGCGCTCCCAGCCCAGCAGCCGGTCGTGTTCGGACTCGGCCTCCTCGGGCCTGCAGTAGACGAATCCCTCGACCTTGTCGAACTGGTGCACCCGGATGATGCCGCGGGTGTCCTTGCCGTGGCTGCCCGCCTCGCGCCGGAAGCATGACGACCAGCCTGCGTAGCGGCGCGGCCCCGCGGACAGATCGAGGATCTCGTCGGAGTGGTAGCCGGCGAGGGGAACCTCCGACGTCCCGACGAGATACAGGTCGTCGGCGTCGACCCGGTACACCTCCTCGCTGTGCGCGCCGAGAAACCCTGTGCCGCCCATGATCTCGGGCCGCACAAGCACCGGCGGAATGACGAGGGTGAACCCGTTGGCCGTCGCCAGCTGCACCGCGAGCTGCATGAGGCCGAGTTGCAGCAGTGCGCCGTAGCCGGTGAGAAAGTAGAACCGCGCGCCGGACACCTTCGCCCCGCGCTCCAGATCGAACAGCCCGAGCGACTCCCCAAGCGCCACATGGTCTTTCGGGTCGGTGATCGCCGGAGGTTCGCCGACGGTGTCGAGCACGACGAAGTCGTCCTCGCCGCCAGAGGGGACGCCGTCGATGATCACGTTGGAGATGGCCATCTGGGCCGCGGTGAACGCCTTCTCGCCGTCTGCCTGTTCCGCCTCGGCGGCCTTCACCTTCTCGGCGAGCTCCTTGGCCTGCTCCAGCAGCGCGGGCCGGTCCTCCTTCGACGCCGCGCCCACCTTCTTGCTGGCCGCCTTCTGTTCGGCGCGCAGGTTGTCGGCGACCGTGACGGCGGCGCGACGGGCCGCGTCGGCCTCCAACAGCGCGTCGACGAGTCCGGGATCTTCGCCGCGGGCACGCTGTGAGGCCCGCACCGCATCCGGGTTTTCGCGCAGGAGTCTGAGGTCGATCACGGCAGGAACCCTACCGGCGGGAGCACAACCCCATAACGTTACATCCGCCTCACTTGTCACAGCGGTCGGCGCGCCTGTCACAATGGAGCGGATGTTGGATGCACCCGAGCGGGTCGGTTTACCCGCCGACGAGGCAGAACACCCCACGCCCAAGGTGGCGTGGTACCGCAGTCTGCGCGCCACATCCACCCGTCGCGCGCTGTTGTTGACCGCCCTCGGTGGACTGCTCATCGCAGGCGTGCTCACCGCCCTCCCCGGCGGCCAGGGCGCCGACGGCCTGCCGACGAACGCGATCCAGCTCGGGCTGCGCGGCGCCGAGACCTTCGGCAAAGCCAAGGCGGGCGACTGCCTCAACTGGCCGGAGCGCACGCCCGACGATGCACAGGTCGTCGACTGCAAGGGCGACCATCGCTTCGAGGTCGCCGAGTCGGTCGACATGCGGACCTTCCCTGGCAGCGAGTACGGGCCCGACGCCGCGCCGCCGTCGCCGTCACGCATCCAGCAGATCAGCCAGGAGCAGTGCCAGGTGGCGGTCCGCCGGTACCTGGGCGAGCGGTTCGACCCGAACAGCCGCTACACCGTCAGCATGATGTGGTCGGGCGACAAGGCGTGGAAGCAGTCGGGCGAGCGCCGCATGCTGTGCGGCCTCCAGCTGCCGGGGCCCAACAGCTCGCAGCTCACATTCCAGGGCAAGGTGGCCGACACCGACCAGTCGAAGGTCTGGCCCGCAGGCACCTGCCTCGGCATCGATCCGTCCACCAACCAGCCCACCGACATTCCCGTCGACTGCGCGGGCCCGCACGCCATGGAGGTCACCGGCGCGGTCGACCTCGGCGCGAAGTTCCCCAACGGGCTGCCCGCCGAGCCCGACCAGGACGCGTTCATCAAGGACGCCTGCACCCAGATGACCGACGCCTACCTGGCGCCGATCCAGCTGCGCAGCACCACGCTGACCTTGATTTACAGCACGATCTCGCTGCCCAGCTGGTCGGCGGGCAGCCACAAGGTGTCGTGCAGCATCGGGGCCACGCTCGGCAACGGTGGCTGGTCGACGCTGCTGAACAGCGCCAAGGGCCCACTGCAGATCAACGGCCAGCCGCCGATTCCGCCGCCCGACATTCCGGAGGAACGGCTGAACTTCCCGCCGATTCCGATGCCCGACATGTCGGCCGCCGACCAGAGCAGCCAGTACGACAACAGCCAGTCGTCGAGCCAGTCGAGCCAGTCGAGCCAGTCGACACAGCAGACGCAGCAGACCCAACACGGCCAGCAGTCGCAGAACACGGCAACCCAATCGCCGTCGCCCGCGAACCAGGCGCCCGGCCCGGGCAACACCTTCCTCAACGGGTCGCCTCCTGGCGACGCCGCTGCGGCGCCGCCGGCCGGCGACGCAGGCGTGCCACCGCCCGCAGGACCGCCTCCCGCGCCCGCTGATCAGGCGCTACCCGCCGCGCCGGGTCCCGCACCAGGTCCTGCGCCGGGACCGCCGCCTGCCGAACCCATCATTCCGCCAGGGGCGTAGCCGACGTGGCCGTGCGGATGAGCCCGCAACGGTTTGAAGAACTGGTTTCGGACGCACTCGATCTCATTCCGCCCGAGTTGGCCGCGGCGATCGACAACGTCGTCATCCTCGTCGAGGACCGCAACCCCGAGGAGCCCGACCTTCTCGGCCTGTACCACGGCATCGCGCTGACCGAACGCGACTCGTGGTACGCCGGCTCGCTACCCGACACGATCACGATCTACCGCGAGGCGCTGCTCGACATCTGCGAGAGCGACGACGAGGTGGTCGACGAGGTGGCGATCACGGTCATCCACGAGATCGCCCACCACTTCGGCATCGACGACGACCGCCTGCACGAACTCGGCTGGGCGTAGGCGCGCCAACAGCGGATCGGCCCTCGATGGTGCTATGAACGGGCCATGAGCGAGTGCAGGGGGTGTCGGACCGAGGTGGAGCATTGCCACGGCACCGTCATCCACCATGCGCTGCGGCACTCGGAGTGCACCGAGGTCGACTGTGTGACGCCCGAGGTGATGCACGCGTTCAGCATCGATTGCGACGCGATCGGCTGTGGCTGCGCTCAGCCCATGGGGTCGACGGAGGACAGGGCGTCCTCGACCGGGTGAGCCTCTGTCTCCGGATAGAACGGCGGGGCCAGCTCACCCCAGTGCAGACAGCTCCACCGGCCGTCGGTGATCGGTGCAAGCACGACGGATTCGGCGTTGCCGAGGTGATGGTCGAGCGCGAAGCCCGCATCCACTCCGGCCAGCGTCGCGGCGATGAGCCTGATCGCCGCGCCGTGACTGACCACGATGATGTCGCCGTGCCATGCGTCGTCGTCGAGGTAGCGCATCCGAAGTTGGGTGATCACCAGGACGCTGCGGTCGAGCACTTCGCGGCCGCTCTCGCCGCCGGGCAGCCGCGCGTCGAGGTCACCGTCGTGCCACCGGTGGTAGACGGTCTTGAACTGCTCGATCGCGGCGTCGTCGTTGCGGTCCTCCAGGTCGCCGACCTGCGCCTCGTGTATGCCTTCGAGTTCGTGGGGCGCCAGACCGCGCTCGTCGCCGATCTCGGCCGCCGTCTGCACGGCGCGCACCGCGACCGAGTGGGCGACCATGCCGATCTCGTGCGGCCATGCGCGGGCGAACGCGCGGGCCTGCTCGAGACCCAGCGGGGTCAGCTCCGCACCTGGCGGGCGAGTGTCGAGCCGACGCTCGACGTTTCCGTGTGACTGGCCGTGACGGACCAGCACCAGCCGCCCGCTCATGACTCCCGTTCTCCTCGCGCGGTCGGTCGCTTTCCGTCCCGCAGCTGTCTGAGCCATTCCGACGCCTCGTCCAACTGCGGTGGCGCCGCGCCTACGACCGATCCCGTCGGCCATGAACCCAGATATCGCACATCTGCACAACGACGGTGAAGGGCCTTGAGTGCCTCGGCGACGGCATCGTCTTCGATGTGTCCGACGCAGTCGAGGAAGAAGATGTAAGTACCCAATTCTCTTCGGGTGGGCCGGGATTCGATGCGGGTGAGATCGATGTCGCGGATCGCGAATTCGGTCATCGCCGACACCAGGGCACCGGGCACGTTGTCCAGCTTCAGCACTACCGACGTCCGGTCCGCACCGGTGCTCGCCGGCGGCGGACCCGGCGAACCGACCAACACGAAACGCGTCCGTGCGTTCGGTTCGTCGACGACATCGGACGCCAGCGCGGTCAGTCCGTACCGTGCGGCAGCCAGGGCGGTGGTGACGGCGGCGTCGGCGCGCCCCTCGACCACATCGACCGCCGCCGCGGCGTTGGAGTCGGCCGCCTGGAACTTGGTGTGGGGCAGATTCTTGACAGCCCATCGCGCCACCTGGGCCCGGGCCACCGGGAAGGCGGCGATTGAAGCGGGCTCGGTGAGGCCCGGCCGCGCCGCGATGGTGAATGCGATGTCCAGCGTCAATTCGGCGAAGATCTGGACCGCCGATCCACCGGCCAAACTGTCCAGCGTGGGTAGCACTGAGCCCTCTATCGAGTTCTCGATGGGCACGCAGGCATACGAAGCATCTCCGGCACGGACCATCTCGAGCGCCGCCGATGGGCTGCCCGCCGAGATCGGCTCAACCTCATCACCGGGCACCATGCCGCCGCCGGCCATCCGGATCAACGCCGCTTCGGTGAAGGTTCCCTCCGGTCCGAGGTAGGCGATGCGAGGCACATTTCAACCCTATCGGTTCGGCGCTGGACGCCCCTGACGTTGCGGGGGTGCGTCTTGCGCGCGTAATTAGGGTTGGCTAAGTTAGGCTTACCTCATCTACGGAAGGCGATGCGATGACGGCACCGACGACGGCCGAGCGGATCCGCAGCACCTGTGCACGCGCGACCGGTGCAATGCTGGCGATCGAGGGCGTCGAACCCACCGCCAGTGCCGTCCACCATCTCCTGGAGGACGGCTCGGTCGCGATCACGGTCCCCGTCGACGGCGTCGTCGCAGGCATGGTGGTCGCATCGGGTACGGCGGGCATGCAAGCGGTGCTGGAGATGACCGACCACGCGCCGCTTCCGCTGCGCGAACCGGTGCGGTCTCTTGTCTGGATTCAGGGCCGTGTAAGGGCCGTCCCGGCCGCAGAGATGCCGAAACTGCTCGATCTGATCGCCGCCGAGGACCCCAATCCCGCACTGCTGCAGGTGAACACGGCCGACGGAGCCGACGGTGACACGCCGCTGGCGCTAGTGCGGCTCGAAGTCGATTCGGTCGTCGTTGCCGATTCGACGGGCGCGGAGTCGGTAGGGGTGAGCGCGCTGCTGCAGGCGCGGCCCGACCCCTTCGCTGTGATGGAGTCGTGCTGGCTGCAACACCTCGAGACCGCCCACCGCGAGGTGGTCGACCGGCTGGCAGACCGACTGCCGACCACGTTGCGGCGCGGCCGGGTCCGGCCACTGGGGCTCGACCGGTACGGCGTGCGGCTGCGGGTCGAGAACGACGAGGGTGACCACGACGTGCGGCTGCCGTTCGCGAAACCCGTCGACGATGTCACCGGCCTGTCCCAGGCCATCCGGATCCTGATGGGTTGCCCGTTCATCAACGGGCTTCGGGCTCGGCGCCCGCTACGGTAGCTTCGGTGAGCGCGCCGGAGGAGTCGACCGAACCCGATAGGCGCGCGCTGCGCATCGAGATCTACGTCGTGCTCGCAGTCACGTTCGGTCTCAGCGCGTACACCGCGATCCTCGATCTCATCGAGGCCATCCTGCTCAACCTGTCCAAGCAGATCGTCGCCCTCAACCCGCGACTGTCCCCGTTCGACCTGATCAACCTCGGGCTGAACCTGGCCCGGGTCGCGCAGCTGGTCGCGTGGGGGGCACTGGGCGTATACCTGCTGTGGCGCAGCGGAATTGGGCTGGCCAAGATCGGCCTTGGCCGCATCCGGTGGTCCGATGCGCTCGGCGGCCTCGGCCTCGCCGCTCTCGTTGGCCTTCCCGGGCTCGGCCTGTACGTCGCGGCGCGCGCGCTCGGCATGAGCGTGTCGGTGGTGCCGTCGACGCACGAGAATTCGTGGTGGCATATCCCGGTGCTCATCCTGTTGGCGTTCGCGAACGGATGGGCCGAGGAAGTCATCGTCGTCGGTTTTCTGCTCACCCGGCTGCAACAGCTGCGGGTCAACCCCATGGTCGCCCTGGTGGCGACCAGCCTGCTGCGCGGCGCGTATCACCTGTACCAGGGCTGGGGTGCCGGGCTCGGCAACGCCGCGATGGGACTGGTGTTCGGCTACACGTGGCGGCGCACCGGGCGGTTGTGGCCGCTCGTCATTGCACACGGGATCGTCGACTCGGTGGCGTTCGTCGGGTACATCCTGCTGGCGAACCATCTCGGCTGGCTGAAGTGACACAGCCGCGTACATTCTTTCTGTGAACGGCGATCGGCGGAATCCGCCCCCTCCGCGACGTGAGCCGTCGCAGGTGATCCGGCGTGACCCGAACTATCGACCGCCGCCTTCCTGGCCGCCGAATCCCGCCACCCCGCAGCGCAGGCCGGGCCCACCACCGCCGCCACCGCCTTATCGGCCGCCGAATCCCGTTGTGCGGCAACCCCCGCCACCGCCGCCGCCGCGCCCGCAGAAGCCGAAGCGCCGCCTGCGTCGGGTTGCGCTCGCCATGTTCTTGGGGTTGGTCCTCACCGTCGTCGGTCTGGTCGGCACCGGGTTCTGGATCGAGACCAAGCTGCACAGGATCGCGGCGCTGCCCGACTACACCGACCGGCCCGCCGAAGGCAAGGGCACCACATGGCTGTTGGTCGGCTCCGACAGCAGGCAGGGCCTGTCGCCGGAACAACAGAACGACCTGTCCACCGGCGGCGACCTCGGCACCGGCCGTACGGACACCATCATGTTGGTGCATGTCCCGGCGCTCGGGTCGAGCACGCCGACGACCATGGTGTCGATTCCCCGCGATTCGTATGTGGAGATTCCCGACTACGGGTCGGACAAGATCAACTCGGCGTTCGTGTACGGCGGCGCTCCGCTACTGGCCCAAACCGTCGAGCAGGCAACGGGAATCCGGCTCGACCATTACGCCGAGATCGGGTTCGACGGGTTCGCGGTGATGGTCGACGCCGTCGGCGGGGTGACGGTGTGCCCTACCGAGCCGATCTCCGACCCGCTGGCAGGCATCGACCTGCCCGCGGGCTGTCAGAAGCTGAACGGCCGCAACGCACTTGGCTACGTTCGCAGCCGTGCGACACCGCGGGCGGACCTCGACCGCATGAACAACCAGCGCCAATTCATGTCGGCACTGCTGCACCGCGCGGCCAGCCCCGCCGTCATCCTCAACCCGCTGCGCTGGTATCCGTTGGCGCACGCAGCGGCCGACTCGCTGACCGTCGATGCCGGCGCGCACGTCTGGGATCTCGCGCAGCTGGCGTGGGCGCTGCACGGCGACGTCACCACCACGACAGTGCCGATCGGCGAATTCACCGGAAGCGACTCGGGTTCGGTCGTGGTGTGGAACGAGGACGTCGCCGATCAGTTGTTCGCCGCGCTGAGATCGGATGCACCCGTGCCGCAGGATGTACTCGACGCCGGCGCCATCCGCTAATCGCGGCCCGCTCCCGTCAGCCCGTTCTGCAGCCAGTCTTTGGTGCGGCCGGGATGGTTTGTCGCCACCCATGCGACGCCGAGCTCGCGGCAGTACCGGACGTCTTCGTAGTGGTCGACGGTCCAGCAGTACATCGCCCGGCCCTGCGCGGCGGCGCGGTCGACCAGTTCGGGATGTTCGCGCAGCGTCGCGATCGACGGGCCGACCGCGGTGGCGCCGACGGTGGTGGCGGCGCTGCCGCCGAGATATCGCGACGTCTCCCCGAGCAGAACCGTTGGCAGTAGCGGTGCCGCCCGCCGGATGCGCCAGACAGCGGCGGCGGAAAAAGACATCACCACCGCCCGCGACAGGTCCGCCGATGCCGGGGACGCGATGCCGTACCGGTGCAGCAGCGCGAGCACCTTGCTTTCCACCAGCGCCCCGTAGCGCACCGGATGCTTGGTCTCGACGAAGATCTTCACCGGCCGGTGCCAATCCAGCACCAGCGACACCAGGCCGTCGAGCGTCAGCAGCCCGGTATCGCCCTGCGACCCGTTGGTGTGCCAGGAGCCGAAATCCAGCTCCTTGAGCGCAGCCAGGGACATCTCGCTGACCAGCCCCGTGCCGTTGGACGTGCGGTCCACCCTGCGGTCGTGCACACACACCAGATGCCCGTCGCGGGTCAGCCGGACATCGCATTCCACGCCGTCGGCGCCCTCGTTGAGGGCGAGCTCATAGGCGGCCATCGTGTGCTCCGGCCGTTCTGCCGATGCGCCCCTGTGTGCCACCACGAACGGGTGGCCCCCAAGACCCTGGCCGCCTTCGGCGTCACCGGAGTTCATACGGCTATGCTGCCGGGTTCTGACCTTCGGACTCAACCGGAACGCCGGATTCATCCTCAGATTCGTCGGCGACGATCACCCAGCGCTTGGCGGGCCGCTCGACCGGCCTGCGCTCGAAGCCGAGTAGCACCCGACCGACCAGAATCATCGCCGCCATCGCGATGAGGTAAGCGACGATCGTGGTCACCGTGTTGTCCGCGATGCCCTGGGCGTCGGTGGTGAAGCTGGTCGCGATCGAGAACACCGACACCGCCGTGCTGAGCACCCACACAACCCACCACACCGCGATGGGCCGGCGCAGACGGGCCATGGCATCTTCGACGTTGGCCAGTTCGAGCACGAAGACCGGCGCCCAGAACAAGTTCACGAACGGCAGGAGGCATCCTGCGCGCAGCGCCCACAGCGGTCGGTGTTCTTGGCGCCCAACGTGTTTGAACGCCGCCGCGCGTCTGGCGATCAACCAGTTCGTCAGCAGGATCACTGTGGCGACCAGCAGAAAGAGGACGGCCACGCTGATCACCACACCGAGCCACGTAGCCAACCACGCCACCACCGGATTCAAGAGCACGCTGCGATTGATGATCATCAGCACGTATCGAACGAGGTGGATCAGCGCTGCTGCGCCGAGCGCCCCGATGGTGGCTATCAGCGTCGCCGACAGACCACGCAGCGACGGTCCTCGGCGCGGTGCGGCCTGTTGTTCGAACTCGGTGGTGTCGAAGTGATCGACCAGCCCCCAGCGAGGGATGACCGGGTATCGAGGGGTGGGACTTTGATGGCGCTTGCGCCTGCGCGGCGGCGGCGCGGCACCCGGCCTGACCGCGATCCAGCGGTACCCCGTAGGCAGCCGTGGCGGCGTGTTCTGGCCGCCCTTGCCGCTGGGCCGCACCGGCTGCGCCGTCGGGCGGGCGCTCCACTCGGGGTGCGGTGCCGAGGCCGACGGCGCCAGGAGCGCGCCGTTGCACCGCGGGCACCAGACCCGCTGCTTGTCCCGCACGTTCCACCGCGTCCCGCACCTGGAACACACCTGGATCATCGGACCAGCCTAGCGACGGGCGCGGTGACGCAGGACAACCGAGTTTGCCCGCGTACCGCGTGATTCATCTTTGTCATGCTACGAGGCGGGCTCGGGCTCGACACACGTCAATCAGCAATGTGCACCTATCCACAATTTCCACAGGTTCATCCACAGGCCGCCATCGGCGCAGAGCCGTTTTGAGCTTCGCAATCTGTGTAAATGCTTGGGGGTTCTGTGGATAACCTGGCGTCGTTACCGAACAGTGATCAACAGGTTTGGCGACCCTGAGCGAAATCTCGTGCCGCTCTAACCTTCGCTGGCGCCCCACATCGCGCCGATTTTCGAACGCATACGCAAGGGTCTATGATCGGCGTCACAACAGCTGAGTTGTGACAGATCTCACGGGGGTGGGTATTCAATCGTGGTGGTCAGGAATATCTGATGACGACATCGCATCCATACGGATCCGGACCCGCCGCGTCCTCTGAGTGGCAGTCGTCCTCTCACGTGTACACGCGAGGTCAATTGATGGCCTGTGTGCGCGCAGGCCTCATCGCGCTGGTGCTGCTGGGCATCCTCGCCCTCATCGTCTTGTATTGATGACATGAAAAAGGCCGCCGGTTACCCGGCGGCTTTCTCGTTCGAGAGCTACTTCCCTGGTGGGTAGACGCCCATCTGCTTGGCCTTGTCGGTCTGCCAGAAGATGTCGGCGATGTCGTCGATGGTCTTGAGCAGCTTCTCGGCGACGGCGACGTCGAGCGATTTCTTGACGTCACCCGCGCCGTGAACGCCGTCCCAGAACAGCTGGTGCAGGTTCGAGAACTGGTCGAAGTGCTCCTTGGTGAAGAAGTCCGCCCACAAAACCATCAGATGATGCTTGACCTCTTCGGCGCGCTGCTCCTTGATCAAGATCGCGCGCGTCTTGAAGTGCTCGTCATCGGAGTCGTGGTACTTCTGCAGCGTCTTCAGGCACGACAGCGCCTCGATCTTGGCCTGCGCGGGGTCATAGACACCGCAGTACAGGTCACAGTGAGCATGGGCAGGGGTGGCGTTGGCGAAAAGTCTTTCCAGCATGGTCTTAACCTACCCTTTGACCGTGGGCCAAAACCATCCTCGGCGGCACTGGCCACTGCGGGTGTTCAGGGTCGTAGAGGACTCGATGCACCCGGCGCTGAACCCGGGCGACGGGCTTTTCGCGCTGCGCGGCGGCGAGCCCAGGCGCGGACAGTTGCGGTTGTTCCCCGATCCGCGGCGTTCCACCCGTTGGCTCGTCAAGCGTGTCGGCGACGTTCACGGCACGGGCGGCGGCGCGATATTCGAAGCCCGGTCAGACAATCCGAATGCGCACGGCGCCGTCGACTCTCACGAACTCGGCTGGATTTCCGCGGCAGGCAGCTATCGCGTGATCTGGACGGTGCGAGCCAAAGTCAGCCGCTAGCGCTCGTGTCGTCTTGCACACCACGCGTACCTGGCTCATGCTGAGATATGGATACGGGTTCCGGTGGTCGGGCGATCGAAATCGCCCCATTCCATTCGCGTGGCTCACTCAAGGGATTCGTGGTGTCGGGTCGCTGGCCAGACTCGACGAAAGAGTGGGCTCAAGTGTTGAAAGTCGCGGTACGCGTCGCGTCGTTCCCCGGATTGCTCTCCACAACAACCATTTTCGGCGCACGAGAAGAACTACCGGATGCTCCGCAGCCGGGAACCGTCGGGCTGGTGATGGCCGAGGGCACCGTGGTTGGTGAAAGCGCCGTGCCGCCAGGCTATTTCGCCGAGCATCAACCGCCGGCCCTTCTCATGCTGCACCCACCCTCGGAGACCACGCCCTCGCTTCCCGAGTGTTCGGGCGCGGCGTCGGGGTGCGTGCTTCTGCCGGGTCTCCCGCACCTCGGCCTCGAGCACCGCGCCGCATGGGTTGAGGCCGACTCCGACGGGACGGTCACGTCGATGATCAGCCGCGTCGGCATCGACCCGATCAGCCATCCGGACACCGCGATCCTGGCGATGCTCCTCGCGGCATAGGGCGGCGGGAACCGTCGCCTTGGCCACCTGACTCTTAGCTGGCAATTGCGTCGACGGACGCGATCCCGTTGGCGTCGGGAAGCTAGCCGTGAAAACACAAAATTAGCAAACGCGGCGATCCGCTCGCCGGACGGTCCCGCCGGTTGCCCGTTGAGGCCTCCGCGAGCGGATAGTCAGTGGTCACGTCCGTCCTGAGCTAATGCACAGCTACGCATCCGTCAAAATTTGCCTGACAACATCATGAGACATCGATGAGATATGGGCTAAACTCGCTGGTTATCGCGTTATCAAGCCACGTGAGGAAAAGCCGGGTTAACTTTTACGCGGTTTGCACTTGGTTGTTGGCACAAGTCTCGCTACGATGATCAGCAAATACGCCGCCTAGTTAGTCCGCTCTGCCAGCATGTGGAGGTCATATCGATGAGCAATACGTTCAGCGCCCGCCTAAACCGCCTGTTCGATACGGTTTATCCCCCAGGGCGCGGTCCGCATACGTCGGCTGAAGTGATTGCCGCCCTCAAGGCTGAAGGCATCACCATGTCGGCTCCGTATCTGTCTCAGCTGCGTTCAGGCAACCGAACGAACCCCTCGGCGGCGACCATGGCCGCTCTTGCCAACTTCTTCCGTATCAAGCCGGCCTACTTCACCGATGACGAGTACTACGAGAAGCTCGACAAGGAGTTGACGTGGCTCGCGAATATGCGCGACGAGGGTGTCCGCCGTATTGCGGCACGGACAGTCGGCCTGTCCGCCGAGGCCCAGCAGGACATTGTGTCGAAGGTTGACGAGTTGCGCCGCAGGGAGCACCTCGACGATTAGCCCGCGGGGTGTCCAAACGCGACACCCGGCGAAGAAATCGACAAAGACGGTCAGTGCATGGCCGAAGCAGTCGCGCGCTCGAGCTGCCGATACTGCTTTGCGATGGCCAGGATCCACTCCCGGTCCGAGTACGTCGTCGGCTGCCTCAACCAGCTGAGACCGGGGAATGTGGACCGCCGTGCTTCCTCGTCCGACCGCCCGGCGTAGATCCATTCCGCGATGGCGTGCGCCTGTTCCTCCGGCGCCACCGCGGGCGTCTCGAGATCGCTGATGTCGGCCAGTTCGAGCTCATGTTCGATGTCCACGTTCGACGTAACGCCGGTGGTGTCGAAGGGTCGCCGTCGCGACGCCTCGGCCGCGGTCGCCTCGAGGAACAGCGCGTCGGAGATCAGCGACATCCGTTCGGCCACCCGGAAAACCAGCGGCCCACGCGGACGCACACCGATTCCGACGTCGGGATGTCGACGCCCGAGTTCGTCGAGAATGGGCTGGATGGTTCGCAGTTCGGTGCGGGCGCCGAACCAGTCTTCGACGCTGGGCAGCAGCGAGCCGGCGGCCACCACGAGCATGGCGCAGCCGAGCAGCGTCGCGGCGGCGCCCACGCCGACGAACTGCGTGGTGCCCACCGCACGGAGGAAGAAGAAGGCGCTGGCGAGCACGATCAGCACGATGCCGACGGTGAACACGAACAGTGCCCGGCCCCGCCTGGTGCGGTTCGAGTGCCGCATGCCTGCCCACGACACCAGCGTCAGGGCGAGCAGCACGTAAAGCAGCGGCAGCAGCCACGGCAACGAAGTGCCGTTGGACCCCAGGTTGTGTCGCAGATACTCCTCTGGCGACATCTCGGGCTGCTGCCCCGCGGCGAAAAAGGTCACCAGGCTCGCGATGGCGATGACGACCGCGACGCCGTACTGCCACATGGCGATTCGACGGAGGGTCGCGGGCCTACGCGGGGACGCGACCGTCGTGATCATCACGCAGCTGCCCGCCGCGCAGGCGACCAGCGCGACCTGGGACAGGCCCATCGAGATGTTCGGCCAGTGCAGCAGCGTGTCGAGCAGCAGGGTCAGCGGTTGCCAGTTGAGTGCGGCGACCAGTCCGAGGCTGCCGAGCGCCAGGATCATGGCGGTGCTCACCAGGGACTGCTTGTTGACGAGGGCCCAACCGATGCGCAGGCCGGTGGCAAGACCGAGCAGACCGGCGATCACCCAGATGATCAACCAAACGCCTCTCCGAGCCGAACCTGCACGATCGAGGAGCGGTCGGAGGGCAACCTGCCCAGACGGTAGATCAGCAGCGCGGCGAAATCCTCCGCCTCCTGCTCAGCGTCCTCCCCGCTCGGTCCCATACAGCCGGTGCGCTGGTTGAGCATGTATCCGATCAAATCGGAGCTGGCGAACTCCGTTTCCTGGTAGGCGGCCTGGACGACCGGAATGCCCTCGTGGCCAAGAACCAGATGACCGAGTTCGTGGGCAAGGGTGCGGTCCCAGGCGGGCAGGCCCTTCTGGATCAGGAACACATCACGATCGCTGTACTGGCGCCACTGGCCGCACACCCCCGGCGGCAATTCCGACATCTTGAGTTCGATCGGCCGCTTGCGGTCCCCGCTGACAGCGTCGACAAGGCGGGGCAACGAGATTTCACCGCGTCGCGGGGCGAGATCCAACACCGCGCTGACCGCACGCGTAACGCGACGACTAGCAGGCATACAACCCCCTCTCGACGAGTCCACTATGCGCTGCCCACCCCGGTTGAGGGGGGCAGTTTGCATTACCTCATGAAGCGCACGGTGCCCGCTCGCACCGCATGTCCCGCCTTCGCCTGGCGGTACCCTACTAATCCCCCGGCCCCTGTGAGTACAAGAATGCCCGCAAGACCAGGCACAGCCAATGCCGCGACCTGCGGGAGTCCTGCGCTACGCAGGTATTCGGCGTACCCGACCCGGTAGGACGAAGCGGGTACCGCGGCATTGCCGCCCACGTTCACCGGTGGCGGCACCCGGCCGGCCGGCGGCTCGGCGCTTAAGGCGCGCGGCAGTCCCGGCGGTGCGCCGGGTGACCCCGGTCCTCCCGCGCCGCCGCCTGCGCCGCTGCCGAGGCCGACCGGCGGCACGACGATCACCGGCAGTGCGATGGGCGCTGCGGGGCCGACGGGTGCCACCGCCACCGCGCCTGCACCCGCGTCGAGCACGGCAGGTCCGCCGGGTACGGGCGGACCCGGTTGCAGTTCGTCGGGCAATTGCATGTCGGGGACGCTCGGCTGCTTGAAGCGCGGAAGCGGTTCGGTGGCTCCACCACCGCCACCGCCGCCGTTGAACTGGGGCGGCGGGGGCGGCGTTTGGCCCACTGCAGTCGTCGGCGTCTTCGTCGTCGACTCACTTGGTGGCGTCTTCGTCG
>JBKPSU010000157.1:0-8422 GCA_046735135.1 Actinomycetota bacterium | reverse complement strand
TTCGGCATAGAGCATCCCGTTGTGCCTGCTCCGATGGGCGGTGTCGCGGGCGGCGTGCTCGCGGCAGCCATTTCCGAGGGCGGTGGGCTTGGCGTGATCGGCGCAGGGCGCGGAGATCTGGCATGGCTCGCCCGCGAGTGTGAACTGGCGCGGAAAGGCACGCGCAAACCGTGGGGCATCGGGTTCTTGTCGTGGGGCGTCGGCGCGGCGGCGATCGAGGCAGCCATCGAGCAGTCACCCGCGGCGATCGTGCTGTCATTCGGCGACCCCGCGCCGTTCACCGATACGATCCGAGCCGCAGAAATCCCGATCATCGTTCAAGTCACCGATCTCGCGGAGGCCCGGCACGCGCTTGACGTCGGCGCGGATGTCGTTGTGGCGCAGGGCTCGGAGGCCGGCGGCCACGGGAGCGGACGCGCGACACTGCCGTTCGTGCCCGCAGTCGTCGACATCGCAGGGCCTGTGCCCGTGCTTGCGGCCGGCGGTAACGCCGACGGGCGGGGACTGGCCGCCGCAATGGTGCTCGGCGCCGCCGGAGCCGTCATCGGAACCCGTTTCGAAGCCACGCACGAAGCGTTGATCACCTCAGAAGAGGCGAAGGCGGTCGTCACCGCCGGCGCCGAGGACACCATTCAGGGGCGCGCGCTCGACGTCGTACGCGACTCGCCATGGCCGGCGCGAAACCCGGCGCGAACGCTGCACAACAGGGCCACCGACACCTGGCAAGGGCGCGAGGACGACATCGACGATGCGGCCAAAGCGGAATTTCAGGCCGGCGTCGACCGCGGCGACCTCGACTACCTACCGATCTGGGCGGGTGAGGCCGTCGACATGATCACCAGAGCGGACAGCGCCGCACCACTCGTCGGCAGCATCGCCCGCGGGGCCGAGCACGCCATCGCCGCTGCAGGAGGCAACCGTGGGTGACCGACTCACGACACCGTTCGGTTTTGAATCGACGGCGGCCGACGTCATCGACGGCGTCGACCTGACCGGCAAGGCGGCGATAATCACTGGGGCGTCGTCAGGAATCGGCGTCGAAACCGCGCGGGCGTTGGCCTCGGCAGGCGCATCGGTGAAGCTCGCTGTTCGCGACACCACGGCCGGCGATCGCGTCGCCGACCGGATCCGCGACAGCACGGGCAATGCGAATGTCACCGTCGGCGCCCTCGACCTCAGCGACGCGTCCAGTGTCGCGGCGTTCGTCCGGGCGTGGACCGGGCCGCTTCACATCCTGGTGAACAACGCGGGTGTGATGGCGGTGCCGGAGCTGACCTTGTCGCCAGGTGGGCACGAGATACAGTTCGCCACAAACCATCTCGGCCATTTCGCACTCGCCGTCGGACTATACGACGCACTCGCCGTGGCAGAGAAGTCCCGCGTCGTGTCGGTCAGCTCGAGCGGACACCTGCGCTCGCCGGTGGTGTTCGACGACATCGACTACGCGTTTCGCGGCTACGACCCACTCGGCGCCTACGCGCAGTCGAAGACCGCCAACGTGCTTTTCGCTGTGGAGGCAACGCGGCGCTGGGCCGATGACGGTATCACCGCCAACGCCTTGATGCCAGGCGCCATCTTCACCCGGCTGGGCCGCCACGTCGACGCGGAGGTGGAGGCGGCGGCGATGAAACGGCAACCGAACGTCAAGAGCGTCGAGCAGGGCGCTGCCACATCGGTGCTACTGGCCGCGTCACCCTTGGTCGACGGCGTCGGCGGCCGGTATTTCGAGGACTGCAACGAGGCACACGTCGTTTACCGACGGGGTGCACCGGGATCGGGCGGGGTCGCCGCCTACGCACTGGACCCGGCCAACGCGCGCCGGCTATGGGACGTCTCTCTGAGGATGATCGGTTAGCCATGCCAGAGGGCGATACCGTATTTCACACCGCCACAAAACTACGTGAAGCGCTGGCGGGAAAAACGTTGACACGCTGCGACGTTCGCGTGCCGCGCTACGCCACGGTCGATCTGACCGGTCAGCGGGTCGACGAAGTCGTCAGCCGGGGCAAGCATCTGTTCATCCGCGTCGGTGAGGCCAGTATTCATTCGCACCTCAAGATGGATGGCAGTTGGCGGGTCAGCGGCACCGACCGGCCGAGCCGCGCCGGTCACCGCATCCGCATCATCCTGGAGGCCGGCGACGTGCAGGCCGCCGGAATCGACCTCGGCGTGCTGGAGATCCTCGAGCGCGCGAATGACGAGGACACGGTCGCACACCTGGGCCCCGATCTGCTGGGCCCCGACTGGGATCCGCACATCGCGGCGACGAACCTGGTGGCCGACCCGGACCGGCCGCTGGCCGACGCGCTGCTCGACCAGCGGGTGATGGCCGGCGTCGGAAACGTGTACTGCAACGAGCTGTGCTTCGTCTTCGGCCACCTGCCGACGACGCCCGTGAGTTCGGTGAAGGATCCGCTGCGGGTGGTACAGCGGGCACGCGACATGTTGTGGCTGAACAGGTCCCGTTCGAACCGCACGACCACCGGCGACACCCGGCGCGGGCAGCAGGTCTGGGTGTACGGCAGGGCCGGTGAGCCGTGCCGGCGCTGCGGCACCACCATCCTGAGCGACTGGAGCGGCGATCGGGTGACCTTCTGGTGCCCGGTGGACCAGGGCTGAGAATCGCGAAACGGAATTCCAGCAGAGGAAGTTCGAGTACCACCCTGCTGGAATTCCGTTTCGTGTGAGGGAGTCAGCGGTTAGGCAAAGCCAGCTTGACGATTTTGCGCACGACGGTTCCGAATTGCTTCGGCAGAGGGCCCGTGTTGTACGGGATGCCGTAGCGCTTGCAGATCTCCTGCACCTCAGGTGCGATGTCGGCGTGGCGATGGGCAGGCACATCGGGAAACAGATGGTGCTCGATCTGGAACGACAGGTTGCCGCTCAGGATGTGAAAGAGCTTGCCGCCGGTGAGGTTTGCGGATCCGAGGATCTGACGGAAGTACCACTGGCCGCGTGTCTCCGCCTTCGTCTCCTCGATCGAGAACTCCTGCACGTCCTCTGGGAAGTGACCGCAGAAGATGATCATGTACGACCACACGTTGCGCATCAGGTTCGCGGTGAGGTTGCCTGCGAACACCCACGGCGCGAACGGACCTGCCAGCAGCGGGAACGCCACATAGTCCTTCAGCGTCTGCCTCTTGGTCTTACGCCAGATGCCGTCGAGGATCTCGCGCTTGTCAGCGATCGTGATCTCGCCGGCTCGAATACGCTCGGTTTCCAATTCGTGCAATGCGACACCGTACTGGAAAAGCACCATCAACAGGAAAGCGTAAACCGGGTTGCCCAGGTAGTACGGAACCCACTTCTGGTCCTTGCTCATTCGCAGGATGCCGTAGCCGACGTCGCGGTCCATGCCGACGATGTTGGTGTAGGTGTGGTGCATGTAGTTGTGCGAATGGCGCCACTGGTCGGCCGGGCATGCGGTGTCCCATTCGAACTTCTTGCTCGACAACGCCGGGTCGCCCGTCCAGTCGTACTGGCCGTGCATGACGTTGTGGCCGATCTCCATGTTGTCGAGAATCTTCGAGATACCCAGCATCGCGGTACCCGCCAGCCAGAACGGCGGGATGATGCCGCCGAAAAGCAAAGCGCGACCGGCGATCTCCAAACCGCGCTGTGCCTTGATGATCCGGCGGATGTAGGTGGTGTCCCGCTCGCCGAGATCGGCGATGATGCGCTCCTTCAGCACATCGAGTTCGCGACCGAACGCGTTGGCCTGCTCGGGGGTAAGGGTGACGGTCTTCCCGGCAACAGTCTTCTGAAGGGTCTTCTGATGCGTAATGGTTGGTGCAGTCACGGTTTTCCTTCCTTTCTTTACAGCGCGATGTCGACGTCGCCGACGGGTGCGGTCACGCAGATCTGCACGTCCTCGTCGTCGGCGGTGGAAACCGCTCCGGTGATCAGGTTCTTCACCACGCCGCGGGTCTTGCGGCGGGTGCAGCTGTGGCAGATGCCCATGCGGCATCCGCTTTCGGGGGTGAGCCCGGCGTCCTCGGCCTGTTGCAGCAACGGCCTGCCGTCATCGGTGGCATGAATGTCGCTTTCAGTGAACGAGATTCGGCCGCCTGCAGATTCGGCGGGAATGGTGAACATAGGTGGCACGAAGCTCTCGGAGTTCACGTCGGGGCAGTGCGCCCGGACGGCGTCGACGAGTGCGGGCGGTCCGCAGACGAACACCGCGTCCGGTCCGGGCATCGCCACTGCCAAGTGGTCGGCGTCGAAGTACCCGGTCAGATCGCCGTCACCACCGCGGGTGTAGCCGTGCAGCACACGGACTCCGGTCATCGCGGCGAGCTCGTCGGCGTAGCAAGCCTCCTGTGGGCTGCGGGCGTAATGAACGAACGCGACCTCGCCCTCGAATCCGTCGGCACGCAGTGTGCGCAGCATCGACATCACGGGGGTGATGCCGCTGCCGCCGGAGACGAACAGGATGCGGCGCGGCCGGATCGCGGGCAGCACGAAGTCGCCGCCGACCGAGTCGAGGCCGACGACCATGCCGGGTCGGGCGTGGTCGCACAGGTAGGTGGACACCAGACCCCCGTCGTGGCGGCCGATGGTGAGCTCGATGTGTCGAGCGCTCTCGGAGCTCGCCGGTGAATAGCAGCGGGTCCGTCGGCGTCCGTTGATCTCGACGGTGAGGTTGATGTGCTGGCCGGCGCGGAAACCGGTGAACGCACGATTCGGTTCCAGCGTCAGCGTGACGCTGCGGGGAGTCTGGCGGCGCACGGCGACGACCTTCGCGCGGGCCTCGCCCTGGGTCCAGGTCGGGTCGACAAGCTCGGTGTATCGGTCTACGCCGTGGGGGCCGGTCAGCAGCTCCAGTAGAGGCGACCGTCGCACGCGGCGTGTCAAAGTTTGAGTGAACATATGTATACCGTGCGCCGGTACAGTCGACCGCGTCAAGAGAATCATCCCTGATTGTGGTAGGTTTCACAGAGTGAACAGTCGTACGCCTAGCTCACGTACGCGCAGATCAAGTCGGTCGCGTTCCCACGACAGCCCGTCCCGGGAAGAGCGCAAGGAGGCCACGCGTCGCGCCCTCGTGGCGGCATCGCTGCGCCTGCTGGACGACCGCAGCTTTTCGCAGTTGAGCCTGCGGGAGGTGACGCGTGAGGCCGGCATCGTGCCCGCGGCGTTCTATCGGCACTTCGAGTCGATGGAGGCGCTTGGGCTGGTGCTCATCGACGAGTCGTTCCGCGTCCTGCGGGACATGCTGCGCAGCGCGCGGGCAGGCAAGCTCGATCCGAAACGAATCATCGAGTCGTCCGTCGACATCCTCATCGACGGGGTCAACGAGCGGCGTGAATACTGGCGGTTCATCGGCCGCGAGCGGTCCAGCGGCGTGACCGTGCTGCGTTATGCGATCCGCACCGAGATCCGGCTCATCACCTCGGAGCTGGCCATCGACCTTGCCCGTTTTCCGGGGCTCGCGAGCTGGAGCAGCGAGGATCTCAACATCCTGGCGAGCCTGTTCGTCAACTCGATGATCGTCATCGCCGAAGCCATCGAGGACGCCAGCGATCCGGCTGCGCTGGATGAGATCAGGCGCGTGGCCGTCAAACAACTGCGAATGATCGTTGTCGGCATCGCGGGGTGGCGAAGCAACCCCTAACGTGTGGCACATGCCAAGCCTGGAACTGACCTACCCGCGTCCCGACATCGCTGTCGTCACGTTGAACCGGCCTGAGAAGCTCAACGCGCTGTCCCACGAACTGGTCGAAACGTTGCACGCCACGATCGACGAGATCGCCGCGAACGACGACTGCCGCGTTCTGGTCCTCACCGGCGCCGGACGCGGGTTCTGCTCGGGCCTTGACCTGACGGATCCCAACCCGCCGACAGCGGGTAGCGGGTTGGAGTTTCCGCGATCGGGCATGCGCTGGCAGGAACGCATCGCCGACCTGACGGCGAAGATCCACCGGCTCCGGCAACCCGTCATCGCCGCGGTCAACGGCCCCGCATACGGTGGCGGCTTGGGCATCGCGCTTGCCTGCGACATCCGGCTCGCGAGCGAGTCCGCACGGTTCTGCACACAGTTCATCAAGCTCGGGCTCGGCGGCTGCGACATCGGTGTCAGCTACACGCTGCCGCGAATCGTCGGCGCGGGACCGGCATTCGACATGATTCTGACGGCCCGAGTCGTCGATGCAGACGAGGCATTGCGGCTCGGCCTCGTCACCCGGCTGTCGGACGGGGCGGCGTTGGTCGACGATGCGCTCGCGGTGGCCGAAACACTATGCGGATACGGCGAATTCGGGTTGGAGTCGACAAAGCAGGTGCTGTGGGCGAACCTCGAGGCGTCCAGCCTGGAGGCCGCACTCCACGTCGAGAACCGCAGCCAGATCCTGTCGTCGACGGGCGGCGCGGTGGCTCGCTTCAGCGAGGAGTTCCGCCACCGTCGACGATGACGACCTGGCCGGTGATGTAACTGCCTGCGTCTGAACACAGCAGCAGCGCCGCGCCGACGATTTCGTCAGGCGTACCAAGCCTTTTCATGAGCGTGCCGCCCACCATGGCATCGACCGCCTCTTGCGGGTTCTGCTGCATCATGTACGTGTCAACGGGGCCCGGGGCGATCGCGTTGACCCGGATGCCGAACCCGACGAACTCGGCCGCCATCGAGCGGGTGTAGGACAGCATCGCGGCTTTGGCCGCCGAATACATTGACAGCGCAGGCGAGAAGATCATGGCGCCGATCGACACCATGTTCAGCACCGCCGCGTGCTCGCTGGCCTTCAAATGCGGCAGCGCCTCCTGGACAAGGAGCACCGGGCCGCGCTGATTGACCTCGAACGATTTGGTCAGCGCGTCGACCGTCATCGCGCCGAGTGGCTGAGCCAGAGGATTCGCGGCGTTGTTGACCACCACGTCGACGCCGCCGAACTCGTCGGCGGTGCGCCGCACGAGAGCGCCGAGATCGTCGGGGTCGCCGATGTGCGTCGGCACGCCGATAGCCTGGCCGCCAAGGTCTTTTAGGTGTGCGGCGGCCTTCTCGCAGGCGTCGGCCTTGCGGCTGGCAACGGCGACGCGCGCGCCGGCGAGGACGAACCCTTCGGCAAGCGCAAGGCCGATGCCGCGCGTCCCGCCCGTCACGATCACCGTGCGGTCGGACATGTCGAAGAGACGATCGAATGATGCGCGGTCCACGGGGTCAGCTAAACACGTCGCGATGCTCGTTCACGTAGTGCTCCACCGTTTGAGCCGGAGTGCCGGTGATCTGCTTTACGTCGTCGGTGCTTCGGTCGTAGCGGCCTTCGCGGTGCAACCGCGCCATTGTCGCGATGTGCTGCGCGACGTGCGGGGGAAGCCCTATGGGTTCGAGGACCTGCGTCCGCCAGTCGTCCAGAGGAATGTCTTGCGCGGCCACGGGGCGGCCGAGCGCGCGGGCGTATTGCTCGGCGATGCCGTTCATATCAAGCGATTCCGGCCCGGTCAGTTCGTAGACGCTACCGATGCGGTCTGCGGGGTCGCGGAGAATGGTGGCCACCACGCGGGCGACGTCGGCGGCGGCGATCGGCGATGTATTTCCCGTGCCGAACGGCAGCGCGAGAACACCACGCTCGCGGATCGAGCTGGCGGCCAGCGTCGTGAGCAACGGGTTCTCCATGAAGACCGTCGGCCGCACGTGCACGGCGGGTACGCCGGACCAGTTGATGATGTGTTCGGCCAGCCAGTGCAGGCGATGCTGATTGGATTCCGAGGTGCTGGTGAGCGTCATCTGCGAGACGGTCATCTGCGACATGTTGACAAGGACCTCGACGGGCGCGGCCTCGCGGGCGACCGCACAGACGATGGACGTCGCGGTCAGGTAGTCCGGCGAGACGCTCATGTTGAAGAACATCCGGTCGACGCCTGCCATCGCGTTCGCGACATCCTGCGGCTTGGTCAGGTCGCCGACGATGACCTCGGCGCCGAGCGTGCGCAGTCCGTCGGCGCGGTCGTCGTCTCGCCGCACCATCGCGCGGACCTCTTCGCCTTGGCCGAGGAGCAGATCGACAACGCCGCGGCTGACGCTGCCGATGCCGCCGCCCGCGCCGGTGATCAGATACATCGCTGGAAGTCACCCGCCATTGTCAGCGCACCTGAGCGGGACGGCCGATCTCCACGTTTCCGTCTAACCCACGAGAGCCCATCGAAGCCTAGGCCTCCCCATACTCTCGAAAGCGTTGGTTTGCCTACGTTCGGGGGAATCGCCCAGACCTCCACGTTCGCATTGAAGTCGATGCGGCCCCACATGATGAATGTCAACTTTCCGCCGTCTGGAAAACCGAACTGGGTGTATCCGTCAAAACGCCACGCTTGCACGGCGTGTCGGCGTTGACGGCGGCTGCGGCTGGCGGAGCCATCACAGCAGCCATCGCTCCGAACAAGCGAGCCCGGACGGCTTTTCCGGGCCGTATCCGGTTTCTGAGCAAGATCG
>JBKPSU010000156.1:0-10511 GCA_046735135.1 Actinomycetota bacterium | reverse complement strand
ACTATTCGGTGGAACTGGGAGCCCGGCGACCTGGCGATCTGGGACAACCGCGCGACACAGCACTACGCCGTCGCCGACTACGACGACCAGTTCCGCATGCTCCACCGCGTGACGCTGGCGGGCGACATCCCGGTGGATGTCCACGGCACGCGCAGCCGCGCGATCGTCGGTGATGCGTCGCAGTACTCGGACGTGGTAGACCCGGTACCGCTGGCCAGCTAGGAGCCTGCGCTCCTACAGCCGGTCCATCTCCCGCGACATCGCGGAGTGCTCCAGATAGGTTAAGCGCCGCGGGTAATGCTTCTTCGGCCGCGGCTGCCTCTCGGGCCGGGTGAACACCGCGTGCATCGGTGCGGCCACCGCATTTGCGGCGCGGCTCCAGAAGTGCGGCTTCGCGGGCGCGGGCGCCAGCGCCGCGGCGGAGGCGAACACCACCTGCTGTTCGGTGATCAGCGCGGCGGTGTCCGTCGACTGCTCGACGGCCGGCGCGGGCGCGCTCTGCGTTTCCGGTGTCGGGTTCGTTGTGCCAGCCTTGGTGTCCAGCGTGGTCATTTCTCTACTCCAAACCGCCCAAATGTCCGGTGCTCTACTGCCCCGGGCTCGTCATGGTTTGAAAAGTAGGTCCGGCCGGGTTTTGACACACGCGTAGTCCACTACTCCAATTCGCTCACCCCCGTTACGCGTACCGTGAATTGGTGACTCGCAGCCGTGAGCAGGACGCATGCCCTGGGGCGCTGCAGCTACACCGGGCCGCCGACGGCGCGCTCGCCAGGGTTCGGCTGCCCGGCGGCATGATCGAACCCGACCAACTCCAGGCGCTGGCCCACGCGGCCACCCGGTACGGCTCTTCCGCCATGGAGCTGACCTCGCGGGGCAACATCCAGATCCGCGGCATCACCGACACCGACGCCCTTGCCGACGCCGTCGCCACCGCAGGGCTGCTGCCCTCGCCCACCCACGAACGGGTGCGCAACATCGTCGCCTCGCCCTTGTCGGGCCGGCTCGGCGGCCTTGCCGACGTCCGGGACTGGGTGTACCGCCTCGACGCGGCCATCAGGGCCGAGCCCGCACTCGCCCAGTTGCCCGGCCGGTTCTGGTTCGGAATCGATGACGGCCGCGGCGACATCTCCGGCCTCGGGGCCGACGTCGGTGCGCACGTTCTCGACGATGCGGTGGCCGTGTTGCTGGCCGGCCGCGACACCGGCGTCCGGATCACGTCCCCGGACGTCGTCGCCACGCTGATATCGGTCGCGCTGCGCTTCATCGATACCCGCCAAACTGCCTGGCGCGTAACGGAACTCGCCGATGCGTCGGCACTGCTGGACGGCCTTTCCCGGTCGGCCGAAATAGGAGCGACGTGGCCTCCAGTCACCCGCCCATCCGTCGGATGGATCACCCAGGACGACGGTCGCGTCGCACTGGGAGCGGCTGTACGACTCGGCGTCCTGCAGGCCCGGGTGGCCGAATACCTGGCCGCGATCGACGCCCCTGTCATCGTCACTCCGTGGCGATCGGTGCTGGTCTGTGACCTCGACGACGGCGTCGCCGACGCGGCGCTGCGGGTGCTCGCTCCCATGGGCCTGGTGTTCGACGACACCTCGCCGTGGCTCGACATCAGCGCCTGCACCGGCAGCCCGGGCTGCGAGCACTCCGCCGCCGATGTCCGGGCCGACGCGGCACATGCGGTCACCGACCCGAGCGCAGAACACCGGCACTTCGTCGGCTGCGAGCGGGCCTGCGGCAGTCCCCCCGCAGGTGAGGTACTGATTGCGACCGGAGAGGGCTATCGCCCGCGCGATCGCTCGTAGTGCCGTCGAGCACGGTCACGATTTCCGCAGTCGGCCGCGCTGCACCAGCGCCGGTTCTGTCGATGGCTGGTGTCCAGAAACAGCCACCCGCAAGACGTGTCGCCGCATTGCTTGATGCGACCGCGCGGGACGAGGGTGATCAGGCCGACGGCATCGGCGCTCAGGCGATCAATCGGGCTGTACAGCGTGATCTGCCGGTCTGCCCACGCGACGGCGTCGTTGTCCGGGCGTAGTTCGCGATGTCGCACAGCGCTGACGTACTCCGCGTGGATGGTGGTCAACCCCGCCGGTGAGCCGCCTGCGAACCATGCGTGCAACGCCTCCCGGAGCCGTTTGGCGCGCGCGACGGCGCGACGAGACCCAGGCCATTCCCGAAGTTGGAGCGGGACTGTCGACCGTCCTCGTCAACACCCAGGTGGTCATCGTCCCGCTGCTTGCATGGCTGGTCGATCGTGAACGCAGCGGTCCGCGCTTCGTCTTGTCCTGCCCGTCATCCTGATCGGGGTGCTGTTGGCGGGCGGAGTCTTCGAGCACGGGGTGAAAGGAACCGATCCGGTCTGGGGCACCGTGCACGCCATATTGGCGGCAGTGTGCTACTCGGGCTTCCTTCCTGCTGCGCCGGGGCGGCCGGGGCGGTCGCCCGCTGCAGACCTATTCGGTGGTGCTGGCATCTGCGGCGGCCGTTTCCGCGGTCGTGGGGCTCGCGACGGGCAGCTTGCCTGACACCCGGTGGGCTTCCTTCAGATGGTTGATTCTGGTGACCGTCACCGGGCAGTTGGTCGGCTGGCTGTTGGTGGCGCTGTGTGGACCAGGGCTGCCCAGCGACATCAGTTCCGCCCTCCTGCTGCTCACCCCAGTCGGCGCCGTGGCGCTCGGCGCGCTCGTGCTGCACGAACGACCATCGCCGCTGCAGCTGGCAGGCTGTGCGCTGGTGCTGGTCGCGAGCTACTGGGGAACGTCGCGCCGCTAGGGTGAGCGGGTGCTCGACTACATCCGCGACGCCGCCGAGATCTACCGGCAGTCGTTCGCGACGATCCGCGCGGAGGCCGACCTTTCCCGGTTTCCCGACGACGTCGCACGCGTGGTCGTGCGGTTGATCCACACCTGCGGACAAGTCGACGTCGCCGGGCACGTCGCCTTCAGCGAAGACGTCGTCGCCAAGACGTACGCCGCGCTCGCCGCGGGCGCCCCGGTGCTGTGCGACTCGTCGATGGTCGCCGCCGGAATCACCCGGTCGCGGCTGCCCGCCGACAACGAGGTGGTCGCGCTGGTGGCCGACGGCAGGGCCGCGGACCTGGCCGAGCGCGTCGGCACCACCCGCTCGGCCGCCGCGGTGCAGCTGTGGGCCGACCGCCTCGGCGGCGCGGTGCTGGCAATCGGCAACGCCCCGACCGCGCTGTTCCGGCTGCTCGAACTGGTCGACGACGGCGCGCCGACTCCGGCCGCCGTGCTCGGCGGACCGGTGGGGTTCGTCGGGTCGGCCCAGTCCAAACAGGAGCTCGTCGATCGCCCCCGTGGCATGTCCTATCTGGTGGTGACGGGCCGTCGGGGTGGCAGCGCGATGGCCGCCGCCGCCGTCAACGCGATCGCCAGCAGCGCCGAATGACCGACCGCGGAACCCTGTGGGGCATCGGGCTGGGTCCTGGCGATCCCGAGCTGGTGACGGTCAAGGCAGCCCGGCTCATCGCGCAGGCCGACGTCGTGGCGTATCACAGCGCCCGGCACGGCCGCAGCATCGCCCGTGGCATCGCCGAGCCGTATCTGCGGCAAGGCCAGATCGAGGAGCACCTTGTCTACCCGGTGACCACCGAGACCACCGACCACCCCGGCGGCTACGCAGGCGCGATGGACGATTTCTACCGCGAATCCGCGGAGCGCATCGCCACCCATCTGGACGCCGGTCGCGATGTCGCGCTGCTCGCCGAGGGCGACCCGCTGTTCTACAGCTCCTACATGCACATGCACACCCGGCTGACGGAACGGTTCGACGCGGTGATCGTGCCCGGCGTGACGTCGGTCAGCGCGGCGTCCGCCGCCACCGGCACTCCCCTTGTGCAGGGTGACGAGGTGTTGTCGATCATTCCGGGCACACTGCCCATCGACGAACTCAAGCGCAGGCTCGCCGACACCGACGCTGCGGTTGTGCTGAAACTCGGGCGCTCGTATCCCGCTGTGCGGGAAGCGCTTTTGTTGGCCGGGCGGCTCGGTGACGCCTACTACGTGGAACGTGCGAGCACACCGCAGCAGCGGGTGCTTCCTGCCGGAGAGGTCGGCGACGCCAAGGTGCCGTACTTCTCGCTCGCCATGCTGCCGGGCTCCGCAGGCAGGAAGGCACACACGGGCACGGTCGCGGTCGTGGGGCTCGGGCCCGGCGACACCGACTGGATGACCCCGCAGAGCAGGCGCGAACTGGCAGCGGCGACCGACCTCATCGGGTACGGGCCCTATCTCGAACGTGTCCGGCCGCGCGACGGTCAACGGCTGCACCCCAGCGACAACACCGACGAGCCGGCCCGCGCCCGGCTGGCATGCACGCTCGCCGAGAAGGGCCGCGCCGTGGCGGTGGTTTCGTCGGGCGATCCGGGCGTGTTCGCCATGGCAACCGCGGTGCTCGAGGAGGCCAAACAATGGCCGGCCGTTGCCGTCCGCGTCATCCCCGCGATGACCGCGGCGCAGGCGGTGGCGAGCCGCGTCGGCGCACCGCTGGGCCACGACTATGCGGTGATCTCGCTGTCCGACCGGCTCAAGCCGTGGGACGTCATTTCCGCGCGGCTCACCGCGGCTGCCAAGGCCGATCTGGTGCTGGCGATCTACAACCCCGCATCGAAGATCCGCACCTGGCAGGTCGGCGCGATGCGGGATCTTCTTCTCGAGCACCGCGACCCGGGCACCCCGGTGGTGATCGGTCGCGACGTGTCCGGGCCGCGCGAAGAGGTGAAGGTGGTGCGACTCGCCGACCTCGACCCCGCGGAGGTCGACATGCGGTGCCTGCTGATCGTCGGTTCGTCGCAGACCCAGTGGTACGACGACCGGGTGTTCACCCCGCGCCGGTACCCCACGCTCTGATACTGTCCGGCAGCCATGAGCATTCCACGCGGGCCTCAGGATGTAACGCCGGCCTGGCTCGGCTCCGCATTGCGGGCCGACGTCACCGACGTTGACGTCATGCCGATCGGCACCGGCCAGACGGGCGCGACGTACCGCGTGAGCGCGACCTACGCGGGCAGCCCTGACCTGCCGTCCACCTTCGCCGTCAAGTTGTCCGCCCAGGACGACGCGGTGCGCGAGCGGGTGGCGCTTGGCTACCGATCCGAGGTCGAGTACTACGCGCGGGTGGCCGATCGCATGCGCATTCCGGTGCCGCCCTGCTTCTACTCCGACATCTCCGATGACGGAACGGACTTCGTCCTCGTGCTTGCCGACATGGCGCCCGCTGTGCAGGGTGACCAGATCGCGGGATGCAGTGCGCAGGAAGCGATCCTCGCGGTCGAAGCGCTGGCCGGCCTGCACGGCCCCAGCTGGTGTGACCCCGAGTGGATGGAGCTGGCCGGGATCGCCATGCCCAAGCCCGGCGATGACGCCGCGGCGAGTGGCATGGGTGAGATCTCGGTGATGGCCGCCGGAATCCTGGTGGACAAGCTCGGCGACGACATCAGTGATGAGGACAAGGAGACCCTCACCGCCGCAATGTCTTTGATCACCCCGTGGCTTAAGGCCGAGCCGGGTAGATATGCTCTCATGCACGGCGACTACCGGCTCGACAATATGCTGTTCGATCCCGACCGCACCCGGATCACCGTGGTGGATTGGCAAACCGTCGGCATCGGCCTGCCCGGCAGGGATCTCGCCTACTTCACCGCGACGAGCCTGGACCCCGACGTGCGCTCCGAGATCGAGCACGATCTGGTCGGCCGGTACCACCAGGCGCTACTCGGTTACGGCATAACGGATTACGAGTTCGACACCTGCTGGGGTGACTACCGGCTCGGCACTGTGCAGGCGCCGCTTCTCACCGGCCTGGGATTCGCGTTCGCGTCGTCCACCGAGCGCGGCGACGAGATGATGCTGGCCATGCTGCACCGAGGCTGCCGGGCGATCCGCGAGCTGGAGACGCTGGACCTGATCAAGTCCTACCAAGCGCCCTGACCCAGGCCACGGCGTCCTCGACGGTGCTGACCGTCGCCACTCCCTCGGGGAGGGCGGGCCGCCGCACCATCACCACCGGAATACCCAGCGCCGCAGCAGCATCGATCTTCGGCCGTGTCATATCGCCGCCGCTGTTCTTCGTCACCAGACCGTCGATGCGGTGTTCGGCGAGCAGCGCCAGTTCTCCCTCGTAACGGTACGGCCCGCGGGAAAGCACAAGCTCGTAATTGCGCGGCAAGGTCTGCGCGTCCGGCGCGGTCACGGCGCGGATCAGAAACCACGCGTCGAGATCTCTGAACGCTGCGACGCCGGATCGGCCGGTGGTCAGGAATACCCGCGAGAAGTTTAAGCGCTCAAGGGTTTTTGCAGCTTCAGTGTCGGAGGCCACCACAATCGCATCTCCGGGCGGCCATGCGGGCCGCGCCAGCACCAGATGCGGGATGTCCAGATCGCCGCACACCTCGGCGGCGTGGGCGGTGATGGTGGCGGCATACGGGTGGGTGGCGTCCACTATCGCGCTCACATTCGACTCGACCAGCCACCGCCGCATCCCGTCGACGCCGCCGAAGCCGCCGATGCGCACGTCGCCGACAGGCCGCGCGGGATCCGGGACCCGGCCTGCCAGTGAGCTGATCACGTCGACACCAGGATGGAGCCGAGCGGCCAGGTCGCGCGCCTCCGCGGTGCCGCCGAGCAGAAGCACACGCGTCAATGCCGTTCCCGTCGCAACCGATTCGCAGAGTAGAGATAGCTGTCAGAGAAACCCTCGGCGGCCAGCACGTCTCCCACCACGATCACGGCCGTCTTGGTGACGCCTGCGGAGTGTGTTTCGCTGACGAGTTCTCCGAGTGTGCACCGCACCACGATCTGTTGCGGCCAGCTCGCGAATGCCACCACCGCACAGGGCGTTTCCGCATGGTATGCGCCGGCGAGAAGCGCGGGGACGATCGCGTCGACCTGAGCAGCGGCGAGGTGTAGCACCAGCGTCGCGCCGGGCGTCGACAACGTCTGCAGGTCCTCCCCGTCCGGCATCGCCGTCGACAGGGTCGCAACGCGGGTCAGCGTCACGGTCTGTGCGACGCCCGGCACTGTCAGCTCGCGTCCGAGCGCGGCCGCTGCCGCCGCGAAAGCCGGCACGCCAGGGACGATTTCGTAGTCCACATCGAGCGCATCGAGCCTGCGGCACTGCTCGGCGAGCGCACTGTACAGCGACGGATCGCCGGAGTGCAGTCGCGCGACGTCCGTTCCGGCCGCATGCGCCTCGGCGATTTCGCCGATGATCTGGTCGAGGGTCAGCGGGCCGGTGTCGACCACCTTGGCGTCCGGCGGGCATAGTGACAGCAGGTCGTCAGGCATGATCGAGCCCGCGTAAAGGCATACCGGACAACGGCTCAGCAGCCGCTGGCCGCGCACGGTGATCAGGTCGGCGGCACCAGGGCCCGCACCGATGAAGTAGACGGTCATTCCTTGGTGACCACCCACTGCGTCACGGGCATTGCGGGACGCCATCCGGTGAACTTGCCCAACTGCTCGCCCTGATAGTGCTGATATCGCCGCAGCTCGCCACCGATACGCGAATACCACTGGATGAGAACGGCTTCCGATTCGGCGGTCACCGCGTTGGCGACCAGCCTTCCGCCGGCGACGAGGCGCTCGTAGCATGCATCGACCAGTCCGGGTTGCGTCAGACCGCCCCCGATGAACACCACCTTCGGCGGAGGCACGAAATCGAACGCCTCCGGCGCATCGAAGTGCACCTCGACCCTGGCGCCGAACGCTGCCGCGTTCTCGGTGATCCGTTTACGGCGTTGCTCGTCGCGTTCGAATGCGACGGCGCGGCAGCCGAACCCGCTGCGGCACCACTCGATCGAGATGCTGCCCGATCCAGCGCCGACATCCCACAACAGTTCACCGGGCCGGGCGGCGAGCGCCGCCATCGTCACCGCGCGGACGGACTGCTTGGTGATCTGCCCGTCGTGGGCGAACGATTCGTCGGGCAGCGTCGCGAACAGACGGTCGTCGGGCAGATAGCGCACCGCGATGACATTGAGGGCGTCGACGTCTTTGGGTGGCCGGGTGGCCCACTCACGCGCGGTCGCAGACCGCCGGCGCTCTGCCGGGCCGCCGAGCTGTTCGAGCACCGTGATTTCCGAGTCGCCGCGCCCGGTTTCGGTGAGCAGCCTCGCCAGTTCGGCCGGGCTGGTGTCGTCACGGGACATGACGACGGCCTGGCCGCCGCGGCGAACGGCGGTGTGTGGCTCGGCGGTGACGAGGCTGATGATCTCGGTGTCCTGCACGGCCCAGCCGACCCGCGAACACGCCAGGGTCACCGAGGACACATGTGGCAGCACGGCCACCTTGTCCGCCCCATACAGTCGGATCAGCGCACCGCCCACCCCATGCAGCAGCGGATCTCCGCTGGCCACCACATGGACGTCGCCCTCGGTTCCGTCGAGCAGTGTGCGCAGCGCAGGCAGCATCGGCGAGGGCCACTGGCGCCGCTCCGCTCGCACAGTGTCGTCGAGAAGGTCGAGTTGTCGCTTCGAGCCGTAAATGACTGCGGCCCTGAGTAATTCGTTCAGCGATTCCTGCGCCAGACCAGTCATCCCGTCGGCTCCGACGCCCACCACGACGATCATCGGGGCATCCTCCGCCAGACGAACTGCGGCAGCAGTCGCATACCGACGAAGAACGGCCGCAGCGTCCACGGAATCCACACGGTGCGACGGCCTTTCGCCAAGGCACGTGCGGTGGCGGCGGCAACCTGTCGCGGGGTGCTCGACATGGGCGCGGGCTTCATGCCCTCGGTCATCCGCCCGATGACGAACCCGGGCCGCACGATCAACAGCCGCACGCCTGAGCCGTGCAGTGCGTCGGCCAGGCCGCTGCAGAACCCGTCGAGCCCGGCCTTGGCCGAGCCGTAGACGTAGTTGGCGCGCCGCACCCGTACCCCCGCGACCGAGGAGAACACAACGATGGCGCCCGAACCGGCAGACCTCATCGTGTCGGCCAGCACGGTGAGCAGACTCGCCTGAGCAACGAAATCGGTGTGCAGCACCGCCGCGGTGTGCGCGGCATCCTTTTCGGCGCGCGCCTGATCCCCCAGCACCCCGAACGCGAGCACCGCGGTGCCGATCGGTCCGTGGTCGGCCACGATCGATGCGACAAGCGGACCATGCGAAGCCAGGTCGTCGGCGTCGAACTCCCGCACGTCGACCTTCGTCGCGCCTGCCTTCTCCAAGACCGCGACCTGCTCGGACAGCCGATCGGGCGTGCGGACGGCCAGCACGACCGTGGCGCCGGGCGCCAGCCGGCGAGCGAGCTCGATGCCGATCTCGCTGCGGCCGCCGAAAATCACCACCGGCTCGCCACTCGTGTCATCCACGGCTGCGATTATCGCCTGCGCTAGTTTGGACGCCGATGGCAAACGCAACGACCCGTCTCACGAACGACGCGCTCGCGTTCCTCACCGAGCGCCACCTCGCGATGCTGACCACGTTGCGTTCCGACAATTCGCCCCATGTCGTCGCGGTCGGATTCACTTTCGACCCCAAGACGCATGTAGCTCGAGTCATCACCAGTGGAGGGTCGCAGAAGGCCGTCAACGCCGAGCAGCGGGGTGTCGCAGTGCTCAGCCAGGTCGATGGCGCCCGGTGGTTGTCGTTGGAAGGCCGTGCCACGGTCAACACCGAGCCCGAGGCGGTGCGCGACGCCGAACTCCGCTACGCACAGCGGTACCGAACTCCGCGGGTCAACCCGCGGCGGGTCGTCATCGAGGTCCGGATCGAACGGGTCCTCGGCTCGTCCGAACTGCTCGACCGCGGGGGCGACTAACCCCGAATTCACGTCTGTCACTTTGATTTCAGTAGTCACATTCTGACGGCTCTGTCGGTGGTTCGAACTAGTGTTCGAGTCATGAGTTCGGTCGCTGTTTGCAAGCGGATCGCGGCGATGCGCGCCGAGTTCGATGCGTTGATGGCCGAGCCGGTGGACGGCACCACAGCCGAACGCACGACCGCGGCCTATGAGTGGGAGACGTTTGTGCGGCAGCTGCCGGCGATGACGCACCGGACCACTGCTGCGGTGGCGGAGATACCGGTCGATGAACTGGGTGATACTTCGGTGGCGGCGGCGTTGTCGACGATGTTGCGGATCTCTGCAGCCGAGGCGAATCGGCGGGTGCGTGAGGCCCAGGATCTGGGGCCGCGGGTGGCGTTGACCGGTGAGGTGTTGGCGCCGGTGCTGGCCCACACCGCCACCGCCCAGCAGCGCGGGCAGATCGGCGCCGAGCAGGTGACGATCATCCGCAGGTTCTTCACCAAGTTGCCCGGCTTCGTGGACGTCGCCACCGCCGAGGCCGCCGAGGCGCAGTTGGCCGAGCTGGCCTGCGGGTTGCGGCCCGAGGACCTGCGGGCGGCTGCGGACCGGTTGGCCGCCACCCTCGACCAGGACGGCGACCTTTCTGACGCCGACCGGGCCCGGCGGCGGTACTTCACCCTGGGCAAGCAGGGCCGCGACGGCTTGAGCCAGGTCCACGGCACCGTCGACCCCCAGACG
>JBKPSU010000155.1:0-28408 GCA_046735135.1 Actinomycetota bacterium | reverse complement strand
TTACTATTTTAAGCATTCTAGGTCAAGGACAGCCGAACCAGGAGCCTGCATGCCCACGACCACGCCAGTCGATTTGTCGGATTCCGCCTTGTGGCGGAACGGTTTTCCCGACGAGCTGTTCGCCGAGCTGCGCCGCGAGCGGCCGCTCTTTCATCATGAGCTGACAGACGGTGTAGCCAGAACTGTCAAGCGGGATTTCTGGATGGCCACCAAGCACCGGCATGCCCAGCGGATTCACCGCGACACCGAGTCGTTCACCGCCACCGACGGCCCGCTCATCCAGGGCGTGGGGGTGGTGGGCTCGGCGCCGACGATCATCAACATGGATCCGCCCGATCTGCTCAAACGGCGCCGGGTGATGTCACACGCCTTCACCCCGAAAGCCATCGGCAAGCTCGAACAAGGCATCCGCAGGCGCGCCGCGGCGATGGTCGACGGGCTGCTCGCGAAGGGCGGCGGCGACTGGATAGAAGACGTCGCCGACGTGCTGCCGATGTCGGTGATCGGCGACATCATCGGCATCCCGGACGAGGACCGGCCCGAGATCTTCGACACGCTCGACCGCATCCTCAAGGTTGCGTCGTCGGACGATCAAGTGGCCCAAGAGAATGCGATGGAGCTGTTCGGCAAGATCTTCACCTATGCGCTCGAGCTGACCGCGGAGAAGCGACGCAATCCCACCGACGACATATGGAGCACGCTGACATCGGCGGTCGTCACTGACGAGAACGGCGAGCAGTTGTCAATACCGGCCAACGAGCTGGAGATCTTCTTCTTCGTCATAGCCTTCGCGGGAAGCGACACCACGAAGAACGCACTTGCCTCCGGGCTGCAGGCTTTTGTCGCCAACCCGGAGGAGATCGAACGGTATCGCGCCGATGAGGCGATCCGATCGACGGCGGTCGAAGAGGTGTTGCGGTGGTCATCGCCCGTCGCGTTCTGGACACGCAGCACGAAGGTCGACGTGGAGATGGACGGCATCAGCATTCCGAAGGGCGAGCGGGTGGTCGCGATGCTGCGCTCTGCCAATCGCGACGAAGAGGTGTTCGACGACCCATTCACGTTCGACATCGGCCGCGCAGAGAACCCGCACGTGACGTTCGGGGGCGGCGGACCACACCACTGCCTCGGCGCAATGCTGGCCCGAGCCGAAATCCGCGCGGTGCTCGACGAATTACTGTGTCGCACCGGTGATATCAGCCTCGGCCTGGCCAAGGTGGCCTACCCGAACCTGACCAACAACATGTCGATCTTCGATTCGATCCCGATCACCCTGACCGCACGTTAGAGGCCTTTGGGGCGGGTGCCGATGATCTCCGCGGCCGCCAGCCGATCCAAATCCGTCTCGGTGAGCCCGCACAGCGCCGTCAGCACCTCGCCGTTGTGTTGGCCAAGCGTCGGAGGTGTGCGAAGCAGCCACTTGTCGCCGTCGAGCCTGGCGAAGGGTGGGCACGGGTAAAGCCCGGGTCCCGTTCGCGGATGCTCGAGCCGTTCGAAGAATCCGCGGTGCGCGAGTTGCGGGTTCTCGGTGACGAGCGTCGGCGATATCACCACGGCGGCCGGAATACCGGCTCCGGCAAGGCGCTCCACCACAACGCCGGCGTCCTGGGAAGCCAGCCAATCCTCGAGCCGGACATCCGGTCCACCTGTCAGTTCCAGCAGGGCGGCGCGCTGGTCGTCGGTGCCCGCGCTGACGGCGATCCAGCTGTCGTCGCCCGCGCACCGGTAGATGTCCTGTATCGCTGCGGTGTGCCCGCGATTGCCGCGCCGCTCCATGACGTTGCCGAAAACCTCGAATTCGATTGTCTGCACGGCGGTTACGTTGAGCACGGTCTCGATCATCGGCACCTCGACGAGCTGGCCGCGGCACGTCCGCTCGGCGAAGTCGAGCGCCGCAATGGCCACGAACGCCGCATGCGCCCCTGCGAGCGGATCGCACGCACCGCGCGGTGCAACCGGAGGACCGTCGGGCAGACCGGTCACCCAGGCCAGGCCCGCGATCTGCTCCATGGTCGGCGCGAAGCCGACCCGGTCCCGCCACGGGCCCGACAGTCCGAATGCGGGCATTCGCACGACCACCAGCTTCGGGTTGATCTCCAGCAGCGCCTCCGCGGTGAGTCCGAATTGCTCCATCACCCGCGGCGAGAAGTTCTCGATGACGACGTCGGCCTGGCGCACCAGTTCCCTGACCAGCCGGATGCCGTCTTCGGACTGCATGTCGAGCGTGACCGACCGCTTGTTGGTGTTCATCGCATGGAACACCCAGCCGTACTCCCACCAGTCGTCGACGTCGGTGCGCATGCCGCCTGAATAGCGGATGCCGTCGGGTCGCTGTACCGCTTCGATCTTGATGACGTCCGCGCCGAATGCCGCCAACGCATGCGTCGCCGCGGGGCCGGCCCAGAACGCCGTGAAGTCGACGACGCGCACGCCGGCAAGCGGTGGCCCAGCAGATCGCTGTGGTGGCGCTGAATCCCTTGGCGCCCAAGCTGTCTCGCCATCGGCGTTGCCGACCTCGGGAGCCGGGCGAACCGGCGCCTGCCCGGCGATCGACATCAACCACGGCGCGCGCGGCTGCCGAAACCCAGCGGGGTTGTCCATATACACGCCGCGCGATTGCAAATGATCCATGCCCGGGATGGTGGAACCGTTGCCGAGCGGCGCAAGGGGTAACCGGAAGAGCTGGCCGAGTTCGACGATCTCGTCGACGGTGCGCTCACGCATCCACGGGTCGATGCGTTCCCGGATCCAGTCGCGATACTCCCAGCGGCCGATCTGGAACCGCAGTTGGGGCACCTCGGTGAACTCGGGGCAGTCCACCATCGCGGCGAAGTCCAGCCACTGCTGGCCCGTGACCATGCTGATGCCGACGTAGCCGTCCTTCGCGGGTTCGATGGATGGCACTTCCACCGACCGCTTGACCGGTGGCCTCTGCAGCAGCTGCGAATGCAGCCACTCGCTGCTCTGCATCAGCGTGATCGCCTCGAGCATGGACATGTCGAGGTGTCCGCCCGGGCCGCCAGCACGGACCCGGCGGTGCAGCGCCAAAGCGCCACAGGCCGCCCACGCACCACCCATGTACTCCCCCAACTGGCCGCCGACCGAGATGGGCGGGCCTGCCGGATCGCCACGGAAGCCGGTGAGCCCGGAGTCGGCCTGCAGGGTGAACTCGGTGGCGGGGCGCTCTGACCAGGGGCCAGACCATCCGAAGTCGGAAATGGTGACCACGATGCAGTTCGGTCTGGCCGCGACCAGCCGCTCCGCATCGATGCCGAGCTCGGCGCCGCCGCATCGGGTCGCCGTCACCACGACTATGTCGGCACCTGCCAGTATATCGTCGGAAAAGGTTGTCACACTGCGCTTCCCGGCGTTGAGATAGCTGAACAGGGGTGCGTCCGAGCCGGCTTCCGGCACGGCACCAGTTGCGGTGAAGCCGCGCAACGGGTCTCCAGCCGAGGGCTCGACCTTCACCACGTCGGCACCGGCATCGACCAGCAACTTGCCGCAGTAGCTGCCCGCGATCCGGTCGCTGATCTCCACGACGCGCAGATCACAGAGCGGAGTAGGAGCTCCGTCGGGCACGCGCGCGACCTCCCTGGAAGTGGTTTTTTGCCATCTTAGTAACTTTTGTCGGATAGCGACGGAGTAGACCCCTGGTAGCGCCCTTTTCGCTGTTAACATTGCCATGCAATGACAACACTGGGAATCGGCCCCGAGGCCCGCCGCAGGCTCGGGGCGCGCAGGACGGCCGAGATCGTCGCCGACGAGCTTCGTAGGCAGATCATCGACGGCGAGCTGTCGGACGGCGACCTGTTGCCGCGCCAGGAAGTCCTCGTCGAGCAGTTCAACGTCAGCCTGGTGTCGCTGCGGGAGGCATTGCGGATTCTCGAGACCGAGGGCCTGGTTTCGGTGCGCCGCGGCAACCGTGGCGGCGCCGTTGTGCATGCGCCCGCCAAGGCCAGCGCCGCCTACATGCTTGGCCTTCTGCTACAGAGCGACACCGTGCCGCTGGCCGATCTCGCAACAGCGCTGCAGGAGCTCGACCCGATGTGCACAGCTCTCGCTGCGAAGCGCGAGGACCGCGGCGAGACTCTTGTCCCCAAGCTCAAAGAGATCAACGACGCGATGGCCGAGAACATCGAGGACGGTGCCAAGTTCACCGAGATCGGTGGCCAGTTCCACGACGAGATCATCCGCGGCTGCGGCAACCACACGATGATCGCCGTCGTCGGCAGCCTGGAGACGCTGTGGTCTGGCCACCTGAACATGTGGGCCAAGGAAACCGCGGCACGTGGCGAATACCCGTCGATGAGCAAGCGCCGCATCGCATTGTCCACCCACACCAAGCTGACGGAGGCGATCGAGGCCGGCGACGCGGAGCGCGCACGCAAGCTCGCCGCCCGCCACATCGCCGACACACAGACGTACTTCAGCGCGGGCGATCCCGAGCAGCGGATCGTGGCCCTCTCGCCGCAGGCGCTGGCCCGCCGCCAGCCCTGAAAGGTGCTGTGTGCGTACGGCTCTGGTCACCGGCGGCAGCGGCGGCATCGGTAAGGAATGCGGCCGCAAGCTCGCTGAGCTCGGATACGACGTCGTGCTGACGGCGCGACGCGAGGAGCCGTTGCGCGCGGCCGCCGAAGAGATGGGCGCACGCTATGTCGTCGCCGACGCGACCGATCCGGAGAAGTTCGCACCCGCGGTGGAAGCGGCAGGCGATATCGACCTGCTCGTCCACGCGTCGGGCATTCTCGGCGGAACATATGCCCGCAAGCAGACTTTCGAGCAATGGCGCGCGACGATCTCGGCCAACCTCGACTCCTGTTTCGTCGTGACATCGGCGGCACTGCCGCGGATGAAGCCGGGTTCCCGGTTCGTGTTCATCTCGTCGTCGGCCGCACACGAACCGATGATGGCGCGCACGGCGTACTCGGCGGCCAAGGCAGGGATGAACGGGTTCGCGGGGGCACTGGCACGCGAAGTCGACCGCGACGGCATCAACGTGCACATCGTGACTCCGGGACCCGTGGAGACCGAGATGCTGCAGGATGTGCCGTTCGAGATGTACGCGATACGGGCCTCCGACGTGGCCGACGCGGTCGCCTGGCTGGACACCCTTGACCCGTCGGTGGATCTGCCCGAGATCAGGTTGCATGCGATTACCCGGGGTCCCTCGGCGCGGCCGCCGATAGTGCCCGTCGAGGCCGAGCGCCGCGGCACCCGCGTCACCCGCACCAAGTGATTTCGGCGCGCTACCGTGCGCTCAGCGCCGGTTAGCGCGCCGAAATCACTCACCAGGGAGCGCTTTGACCGTCGACGGCAGCCCGTACAGCGCGGTGGCGTTTCCGCGCATGATCCGCTCCCGCTGATCGGCGGGGAACCGCCGGATCGCCCAGTCCGGTGCGTCGTAACTCCAGTGCGGGTAATCCGTGGAGAACATGATGCAGTCGCCGAGGTCCATCATCTCGATGTACTCCCGGTACACCGTGACGTTGACCTCCTCGAGCGGTTGGGTGGTGAACCGCACGTGGTCGCGAACGTAGTCCGACGGCCGCCGTCGCACATGCGGCAGGTCGGCCTTGCGCTGCTCCCAGATTCGGTCCATGCGCGACATCACCGGCATCGCCCACGTGAAGCCGCCCTCGACGAACACGACCCGTAGGTCGGGATGCCGGTCGAATGCGCCGTCGAACACCAGGCTCATCAGATGTGACACGTACAGCAGCGGCCACGACGCGAAGAAGTCGTGCCAGTGGGCGGGGTTGCCTACGGGGTAAATGGGAATCAGCTCGAACGGCGTCTGGCCCATCAAATGGGTGGCCACCGGCAGTCCGTTGCGCGCAGCTGCTTTGTACAGCGGATCGAAATGCGGGCTGCCGAAAGGGATCCCGCGGGTCTGCGGTGTCATCAGGATCTCGGCCATGTACGGGTGGCCTGCCCAGCGCTCGATCTCGCGCGCCGCTTGGTGAGGGTCCTGTGCTGTGACGCTGATGGCGCCGCGCCAGCGCCCGTGCCAGTTGTTGTCGCCGAGCCACACATCGGCAAGCCAGTCGTTGTACGTGGACTTCAGGACGTGTTCCGCGTCAGGAAGTTGGGCGTCGCACATCGGTTCGAGCACCGCGATGCTCACACCGGCATCGACGAGAAGCTGTTTGGCGGCGAAGTCGGGATCGCTGCCTGCAGCACCCCCGGTTGGCGGAGCGGCGTCGACACGCAGCGACATCGTCTTGTACGAGTCCGGCGTGTCGTAGAAGTGCGACGTCGGCGAAACGGCGTTACCCGTGGGCCAGAGCTTGTCCTTCCACTCCGCCGGCGCATAGGACTTCAGCACCTCGCCCGACACCGGCAACGGGTGGACGTCGGTGTCGACGATCGTCACCGCGATGTCCTGGGCGATTTCCTCTTCTAATCGTTCGAGAGACATAGTGCTCCTCTCGTCCGCAGCGGTCGTCATGTGAGACTCCCTTCTACTTCAGCGGCGGTCCCGTACAGGTCACTTGCATTGCGCCACAGCACGTTTTGCCGCTGCTCGTCGTTGAAGCCCGCGACCGCGGCGTCCGGGCTGGTTGTCGACCAGTGCGGGTAGCCCGATCCATACATGAGCAGGCCGGCCTTGTCGGTGAAGTCCAGCCAGCGCTCAACGTGGCCCTCGTCGGTCGGCCCGTCGAGTGACGTCGTGCAGTAGCGCACATGGTCGGGTAGATACTCGCTGGGGTACCGGTCCACCCAGGGGGTCTGGTCGCGCATCGACATCCAGAACGTGTCGAGCCGCCACATCAGCGGGGTGAGCAGGTCGTAGCCCCCGTCGGTGAATACGAACGTCAGGTTCGGGTGCCTACCGAACGTGCCCTCGATGATCAGCGTGGCCAGATGGACGAACGAGTTCAACGGCATGAAGGCCGCATAGCCGGGATAGGTGTAGGCATGTCCGGCGAAGGTGGGCGCATAGTCAACGCCGTTGCCGCCGTTGATGTGAACCGCGACGGGCAGGCCGTGCGCTTCGGCTGCTTCCCAGATCGGCTCGAACACCGGCTTGCCGTACGGCTCCCGCGACTGCAGCGGCACACCCACCTGAACCATCTTCGGATGGTCAGCCAGACGTTCGATCTCGGCGACCGCGCCCCTGACGTCTTCGGGGTTGATCTTGATCGTGCCCCGGAAGCGGCCGGTGGCATCGGGCTCCAGCCACCGGTCGAGCAACCAGTCGTTGACCGCCGCGCAGATCCGGCTGTTGAGCAGATAGTCGGCGATGTTGCCGCGCGTCAGCGGGTTGAGGATCGCGTAGTCGACGTTGCCTTCGTCGAACAGGTGCCTGGCGACGGTTTCGGGATCGGAGCCCGGATACCCGTCGCCGTACAGATCCTCGCGGTAGTCACCGCCCGGCGTCTGGTACCACTGCTGTTCGACGTCGGGGATCGCCCGCAGTTTGTGTGCGGGCGACAGGTAGCGCCGGATCTCCGAGTTGTAGCGAAAATGCGGCTGGACGTTCGTGTCGATGATGGTCATGCGGTCAGATACACCTGCCCGTCGGCGACGTCGACTTCGTAGGTGCGCACCCGCTTCTGCGGATCGGCGACGTTGACCCCGGTGGTGATGTCGAACTCCCAGTTGTGCCACGGGCAGCGCGCGATGCGGCCCTCACGGACGTAGCGAACCTGGCCGGGCGCTTCGGGGGCGAACTCGGTGGTGCCGCCGATATAGCCCGCGCACAACGGCGCGCCCTCGTGCGAGCAGTAGTTCGCGATGGCATACAGCGATCCGTCGATGTTGTAGACGCCCACGCCGAATTTGCCCGCCTGAACGAGCTTCATGCTTCCCGGAGGCAGGTCCTCGATCGCACACACCGGACGGCGCAGCATCGGTGTCCCTTCAGTTATCCTTGACCTAGAATACTAAAATAGTAAAGATAGAGCGACCGACTTGCCAGACGCTGCTGTCCGGGAGGCACTGTGACGCTCAGCACGGAATCGCACGACCATCCCGCCCCCGACGTGGAGACCGACCCCTACGGCTTCTTCGAGCACATGCGCAAGACGACGCCCGTGTGGCGTGGCACGCTCATGGAGAGCGACTTGATGCCAGACGAACTCAAAGTCGACGAGAACTGGACGCTGTTCGACTTCGAAAGCGTCTTCACGGCTTTCCGTGAGGACACCGTCTTCGCCTCGGAGCTGTACAACAACACCATCGGCCTGGTCTTCGGGCCAACGATCCTGGGTATGCACGGCAAGCAGCACCACGACCATCGCAGCCTGGTGAGCAAGGCGTTCAAGCAGAGTGCACTGCTGCAATGGGAGCCGGAGGTCATCGACCCGATCTGCGATCAGCTTGTCGACGAGTTCAAGAACGACGGTGAAGTCGATTTGGTCAAGGCGGTGACATTCGAGTTCCCTACTCGTGTCACCGCATCTCTGCTTGGCCTGCCGCAGGAGGATCTGGAGATGTTCCGGCGGTTGTCGCTGGACCTGATCTCGATCACAGACAACATCGAGGCAGGGTTGACCGCGTCGGTCGAACTTGGCACGTACTTCCAGGAGCAGGTGGACCAGCGGCGCAGCAAGATGACCGACGATGTCATCGGTGACCTCGTAGCCGCGGAGATCGACGGCGAGAAACTCACCGACGAGGCGATCATCTCGTTCCTCCGCCTGCTGCTGCCCGCAGGCCTCGAGACCACCTACCGATCGTCGGGCAACCTGTTGGCACTACTGCTCACCCACACCGACCAACTCGAGGAGTTGCAGGCCGATCGCGACCTCATACCAGCCGCGATCGAGGAGGGCATCCGGTACGAGACGCCGTTGGTCCTGGTAACGCGCAACACGACACGCGACGTGGAGATGCACGGCATCACGATCCCGGAAGGCGCACAGGTCAACCTGTGCATGGGTTCGGCCAACCGAGACGACAAGCGATGGGAAAACCCGAACGCCTTCGACATCCATCGACCGCGGCGCGCGCACATCTCGTTCGCGGGCGGAATCCACAGCTGCCTCGGGATGCATCTCGCCCGGGTGGAGACGAAGGCCATGCTGAACAGCATCTTCGATCGCGTGACCGACCTTCAGTTGATTCCCGACGAGGACACCAAGATCGTCGGCATGCCGTTCCGCTCGCCGAAGCACCTGCCCGTGACCTTCCGCCCCGTCGCATGAAAAGTCGCGCGGCGATCCTGCACGACATGGGTCAGCAGTGGTCAGTCGAGGAATTCGAGCTCGACCCCCCTCGGGCGGGCGAGGTACTGGTTGAGATGGCCGCTGCAGGCCTGTGCCACTCGGATGAGCACATTCGCAATGGCGACATGTCCGCGCCGAACGAGGTGATGGAGTCATTCGGCCTGCCTTCGATGTTCCCTATGATCGGCGGCCACGAAGGCTCCGGCGTGGTGATCGAGGTGGGCGACGGCGTGACGGAGTTCGCGCCTGGCGACCACGTGGTGACGTCGTTCGTCGCGGTCTGCGGTCAATGCCGGTGGTGCAACTCCGGCATGGAATACATCTGTGACATGGGCGCGCAGGTGATGATTCCCGGTATGCCGACCGACGGGACGTTCCGGCATCACACAGCCGACGGCCGCAACCTCGGGCATCTGTCCAAGGTCGGGGCATTCGCGAAACACACTGTGGTTTCCACGGATTCGATCGTCAAGATCGACGCCGGCCTTCCGTTGCTGCCAATGGCGCTGTTGTCATGCGGAATTCCGACGGGGTACGGCTCCGCGGAGAACCGTGCGAAGGTGAAGACCGGCGACACCGTCGTCGTGATCGGCGTCGGAGGAATCGGCACCGGAGCAGTTCAGGGTGCGCGCATCAACGGTGCCGCACAGATCATCGCCGTCGATCCGGTGGAGTTCAAGCAGAAGTCGGCCTTGGGATTCGGTGCCACGCATAGCGTCTCGAGCACCGAGGATGCCGCCGAGCTCGTCCGCGACCTGACACACGGTGTGATGGCCGACAGCGTCGTGGTTTCACCGTCTCTCATCTCCAGAGACGATGTGCAGGCGGCCTTGAGTCTGACACGCAAGGGCGGAACCTGTGTGTTGACCGGCATGACCGCCAGCACGACGAGTTCGATCGCGATCAACCTGCAGGAGTTCATCCTGTGGAACAAGAGCCTGCTGGGCACGGTGCTGGGCTCGTGCAATCCGCGGGTGGACGTGGCTCGGTTCGCCAAGCTGTACGAGGCGGGGCTGCTGCAACTCGACGAGATGATCACCCGGCGTTACCGGCTCGACGACATCAACGAGGGCTATCGCGATCAACTGAACGGTGAGATCGTGCGCGGCGTGATCGATTTCAGCCTCGACTGAGCATGGAAACCGACGAAATGGCGGGTTCTACTCGCACTTTCGCGCCAAGACGTGAGTTTGGGCGTTGGTGAGTCACAGGATGCGCGAGGCGCGGCCCTGCCAGTAGCGCTCGCGGATGCGCCGCTTGTAGAGCTTGCCATTGGGATCGCGCGGTAGCTCGGGATCGAACTCGATGGTGCGCGGGCACTTGTACGACGCGAGGTTCGCGCGGCAGTACTCGATGAGCTCGGTCTCGAGCGCCGGCCCGGCCTCGACGCCCTCGACCGGTTGCACGACGGCCTTGACCTCTTCGCCGAACTCGTCGTTCGGCACCCCGAACACCGCCGCGTCGACGAGCTTGGGATGCATCACCAAGACATTTTCGGCTTCCTGCGGGTAGATGTTCACACCGCCGGACACGATCATGAACGTCGAGCGGTCGGTGAGATACATGTAGCCGTCCTCGTCGACGTAGCCCATGTCCCCCAGCGAGCGCCAGCCACGCTCGTTGTACACCGACGCTGTCTTCACGGGGTCCTTGAAGTACTCGAACGCGGGACCACCTTCGAAATAGAGCTCCCCGGACTTGCCTGCGGGAAGCTCGGCCCCGTCCTCACCGACAACGTGCACGGGACTGAACGGCTTGCCGACGGACCCGGGATGGGCCAACCACTCCCCGGGCCCGATGATCGTGCCCGCGAAACCCTCTGTGCCGCCGTAATACTCGTGGATGATCGGGCCGAACCAGTCCATCATCCGATGCTTCACGTCGACCGGGCACGGTGCGGCGGCGTGGATGACGCATCGCAGGCTCGACACGTCGTACTTCTCGCGGACGGCGTCGGGCAGCTTCAACATTCGCACGAACATCGTCGGCACGAACTGCGCGTGTGTGACGCGATGGGCCTCGATGAGCCCCAGCACGGCCTCGGCGTCGAACTTGCGCATCAGAATCGCCGCCGCTCCCACCCGGTGGACCGCCATCGTGTAGTTGATGCCCGCCGCGTGATACAGCGGCGCCGGCGACAGATAGACGCTCGACGGGGTCATGTCGTAGCGTTGGGCGAGCGAGTACTCCAGCACTTTCTGCGCCCACGAGCCCTGACCGTCCTCGGGCAGCGGCCGCCGGACCGCCTTCGGGCGTCCCGTCGTTCCTGACGAATACAACATCTCGGAGCCGTCGCAAATCGGCGGCGACGCGCCGCTGTCGGTGAGTGCATTCTCGTACGAGCGCCAGCCGGGAAGTTCGCCGCCGACGCCGATGTGGACGTCGACCCCCGTGTTGACCTCACGAATCCGCTGCCCGAGCGCGGCCATCGACGCGTCGATGAAAACGGCCTTGGCTTCGGAGTCTTCGATGACGTAGGCGACCTCGTCAGGCGTGAAGTGTGTGTTGACCGCGCTGTAGTACAGCCCGGAAAGCTGACAGCCCCAGGTGATTTCGAAGAACTCGCGCCGGTTGGGCAGAACCAGGGCAACCCCGTCGCCGCGCCGCAGCCCCGCCGTGTGCAGCAGGGCCGCGACGCGCCGGCTGCGCTCGAACAGCTCGCGGTAGGAGAGCGTGCCGTTCTCCGCGACGATCAGGGCAGGCGAGGAGGGATCACCGTCCGCGTGGTCGGCGATGTTCACCGACGGCCCTACGTGGCGGCTGCGCCGTTATCGGATGCGGCGGCCTGCCTCTTGGCCATTTCGGAGGGCAGGATCTTGTCCTTGAACACCTGCTGGATCAGCTCCTGCACGTCCTTGCTGATCGATGCGAGAGCCACCAGGTCGTTGGAGCTCTGCCAGTGCACCCGCATGCCCATCATTTCCCACGCCCGCTTGATGTTGGCCTTGGTGGCCAGCAGCGTGGTCATCGGCGCTTGCGCGATTTGGCGGGCTATCGCGTCGACCCGCGCATCGAGGTCCTCACGCTTGACCACCTCGTTGACCAGACCGTACTCCAGAGCCTTCTTCGCATCGACCACCTCTGCGGTGTACAGGTAGTACGCGGCGCGGCGCCAGTTCATGAAGACCCATGGCTCGATGGAGCATTCGCCGGACGGCATGCCGAAGCCCTGCAGCGGCGGGTAGGAGAAGTAGGCGTCGTCCGACGCGATCACGATGTCGGTGGTCAGGCCCATGTGCGTACCACCACCGACGCAGTAGCCGTGCACCTGCGCGATCGTCGGCTTGGAGAACTCCCAGAGGTTCAGCGTCGGCTTGACGAACAGGTCCGACTGCGGCTTCCAGGGGTGACCCATCTTCATGGCACCCTCGACGAACGCCGGATAGTCGACGGCGTTGTTGCCGATCGCGTGACCCGAGCAGAAGCCCTTTCCGTTGGCCTTCAACACCAGAACCTTGATGTCGTAGTCGCGGTCGGCGTCCAGCAGCGCCGCGTCCACCTCCTCAGCAAGCTTCTGGTCCTGGGCGTTGGCCTTCTCCGGCCAGTTCAACGTGATCTTCGCGATCGGCCCGTCCTTTTGGTAGATGATTCTCTCGCGAGTCTCGTTGAGATCCATACGTCCTCCTTGTGTTGCGCTTGCGTGCGCGCTCGTTATGAAGTGATGACGCCGATTTCGGCGCCGATGTCATAGGTGGTTCCGACTTCTCCCGTCCACTGCACGGTGCCCGACGCACCGGCCTCGATTTCCTGGTCGACCTTTTCGGTCGCGATGACGTAGATGGGCGTCCCCTCCTCCACGAATTCGCCTGCAGAGACGAGAAACTCCGTGAGCTCCGCCTCGGAAACCGCGACCGACACTCGTGGTATCCGGATGATGAAGTCACCCACGCGCGCCGGCCTTCTCGAGCGTTCGCTGGGCGGCCTCGACGATGCGTGCAGCCGACGGGTAGATCTGGGCTTCCAGCGCCGCCGCGGCGGGTGTGGGGATGAACCGCGATGCCACGCGCTCGATCGGAGCGGCGAGCTCACTGAAGCATTCGGCATGCAGGGTTGCGACGACTTCCGCTCCCGGGCCCGCGAATTGGACCGCGTCGTGCACGACCACTGCTCGCCTGGTGCGTCGCACCGATTCGACGATGGTGTCGACGTCCAGCGGCACGAGCGTGCGAAGGTCCACCACCTCAGCGCTGACCCCCTGGTCCTGCAGCGTCTGCGCCGCCGCGAGCGATTCCAGCACGCTGCGCCCGTAGCTGATGATGGTGACATCGCTGCCGGGCCTCTTGATGTCGGCAACACCGAGAGGGATCCTGAACTCCGGATCGGTTGGCACCAGACCCTTTTGGCCTTGCAGGCGGATCGTCTCGATGAACAGGCATGGGTCTTCGTCGAAGATCGCGGACGACAGCAGGCCCTTTCCGTCGCGCGGTGTGGAGGGCACGATGACCTTCATCCCCGGTATGTGCATGAACCAGGCTTCCAGCGTCTGCGAATGTGTCGCTCCAGTGGCGAGCCCGCCGTACACCTGCGTGCGGACGGTGATCGGCGCGGTCGTCCGGCCCGCCGTCATGAACCGCAGCTTCGCGGCGTTGTTGATGAGCTGGTCGGCGGCGATGCCGATGAAATCCATGATCATGATCTCGGCGACGGGCAGCAGCCCGTCGATCGCCGCACCGATGGCGGCGCCGACGATCGCGGCCTCCGAGATCGGGGTGTCCAGCACGCGGTCATGGCCGTACTTCGTCGACAGCCCGGCGGTCGGGCCGGATGCGCCGGGATCGGCGATGTCCTCACCCAGCAGAAAGACCCGCTCGTCTGCGGCCATCGCCTGATCGAGCGCGAGGTTGAGCGCCTCGCGCATCGACATCTCTTTGTCCTCCATGGCCTTTCCTCAGACGGGGAACTTGATCGGGGTCGCATACACGTCTCGGTCCAGCTCGTCGGCCGACGGCGCCGGCGCGTCCAGCACCGTCTTCAGCGCCTCCTCGACCTTCGTCAGCGCTCCCTCGTCGACATGGCTGAGCTCCTCATCGGTGCAGACGCCGGTGTCGATGAGGTGACGGCGAAATGCGGGCACCGGGTCGGCGGCCATCGCCGCCTCCAACTGGTCCTTGGGAATGTAAGGCATGCGGTCGCCGAAGTAGTGCCCGCGGAAGCGGAACGTCACACATTCGATGAACGACGGACCGTCGCCGTTGCGCGCCTTGCCGATCGCCTCGGCCAGCGCCGACATGACGGCCAGTGGGTCGTTGCCGTCGACGCGGATTCCCGGCATGCCATAGCCTGCGGCGCGGTCGGCGACCTGTGCAATCTTCATCGTGTCCGTCGTCGGCGTCATCTCTGCGTACATGTTGTTCTGGCATACGAAGACCATCGGAAGGTCCCACAGCGCAGCCATATTCGCCGCCTCGTGAAACGAGCCGGTGTTCGTCGCGCCGTCGCCGAAACTGACCACGGTCACCCGGTCGATCCCCTTGCGCTTGGCGGCCATGGCCAGCCCGACACCGACGGGCGGGCCCGCCCCGACGATGCCCGTGGATAGCATCACGCCATTGTCGGGCTTGGCGATGTGCATGGTGCCGCCCTTGCCGCGGCTGGCGCCGACGACACGGCCCATCATCTCGCCGTAGATCTCTTCCAGCGGAACACCTTTGCCGATCAGGTCGTGCAGTCCGCGATAGGTCGTCACCAGCTGGTCATCGTCGCGCAGCGTGACACCCATCGCCGCGGCGATCGCCTCCTGGCCGCGCGACGGCCAATACACACACATGAACTCACCAGTGCCGATACCCTTGGAAAGCCGGTCGTCGGCGGCCTTCATCAACACCATCAACGCGTAGATGCGCCGCTGGATCTCTGCGTCGACCGTCATTTTTCGTAGGACCCGATCTCGCGGTAGACCTTCGGGATCGGCGGTGTCTGCATGTTCAGCAGCTCCAGCGACGACATCCTGCCGCTGCGGCCCAGCTCGCCCAGTCGGCCGACCACCGCGTCGAGGTCATCGCACTCGAGCTCGTAGATCGCGATGAACGGACCTTCACCGTTGGTCGGCGCGAAGCGGCGCGCCGAGACGATCCCGTCGACCGAGCAGATCTCCGCGAGATGAGTGTCGTTGTACCACTTGTGATATTCGTCTTCGCGGTCCGGCGACACGGGCCGCGTCTCCAGGTAGATGATCCCTCTGGCCATGTCCGACCTCCCTACACGCCGGCCCACGGCTTGATCTTGAGAAAGCCGCCGGCGTCGACGCGCAGCTGCTGGCCGGTGACGTACCGCGCCGCGTCGCTCGCCAGGAACACCACCGCCTCGCTGATGTCCTCGGGCTCGACGTAGGGAATCGGAAAGCCCTGAATCACCGGGAAGACGACCTCGGCGTCCTCGCGAGTGGGATTCTGCAGATCGGGCCGGAACGCGCGATACATCGGCGGGCTGTGCAACATGTCGGTATTGACATTGGTCGGATGAATCGCGTTGACGCGGATCTGCTCCGGGGCAAGGGCGTTGGCGAGATCGTTGACGTAGTGCGCGACAACCTGTTTGGCGAAGGCGTAGCCCGCACCGCCAGGGCCGCCGTCCATTCCTGCGGTGTTGACCGCCGTGGCCATGAATGCAGCCACCGATCCGGTCGCGATGATCGAGGCGCCGGCCCTCAGATGTTTCATGCTCGCGTGCACCAGGTTCATCACGCCGACCAGGTCGACGTCGACGGCGTCGACGAATGCCTGCGGCGGCAGGCCTGCGGTCAGCGGGCAGATGCCCGCGTTGGCGACGACGATGTCGAGCTTGCCGAACTCGGCGACGCCGCGGTCGATCGCGGCCGACAGCGCGGCCCGGTCACGGACGTCGGCGATTTCGGTGTAAGCGCGCTTGCCTTCCTTTTCGACCAGGCGGGCGGTCTCCTCTAGATCCTCGGGCCGGGCGAGCGGATACTCGTTGGTCTCGATGTCGGCGCAGATGTCGACGGCGATGATGTCGGCGCCCTCTGCGGCGAGCAGCTGCGCGTGCGAACGGCCCTGCCCTCGTGCCGCGCCGCTGATCAGCGCGATTTTGCCCTCGACCCTGCCCATCGCCACCCTCCTAGACTGTCATCACACCCGAGCCGGATTGGGAACCTTCGAGTCACCTCGCAGAGGTAGCTATACTACCTAAAATTATAAAGATGCCAATCGGCCCGATCTCGAACAGGACACCGTGGACTTTTCCTATCCGGCGGACGTGGAGCAGTTCCGCAAGGAGCTGCGCACGTGGCTCTCGGCGAATCTGACCGACGAGGTGAAGGCCGCAGACCGCAACCGCGGGCGCGACCCCGGCGCCTTCGACACGCTGCGCGCGTGGGATGCGACAGTGGCCGACGCCGGCTGGGGCGCGGTGTCATGGCCAGAGGATTTCGGTGGCCGTGGCGCAACCGTGCTCGAGCAACTGGTCTATGCCGAGGAGACGACGAGAGCCCGGGCTCCCATGCCGCTCAACGTGATCGGCATGAACAACATCGCGCCGGCAATCATGCACTACGGCACCGACGGGCAGAAGCGGGCACTTCTGCCCCGCATGGTGCGCGCCGACGACATCTGGTGTCAGGGCATGTCGGAACCCGAAGCCGGCTCCGACCTGGCATCGCTGCGCACGCGAGCCATACGCGACGGCGACGACTTCGTGGTCAATGGCCAGAAAATCTGGACCTCGCTCGGGCATCGTGCGGACTGGTGTCAGCTCTACGTCCGCACCGACCCCGACGCTCCCAAGCACAAAGGCATCTCCTGCCTGATCGTCGACATGAGGTTGCCCGGCATCGAGGCCCGCCCGCTGGTCACGCTCAACGGCGCAGCCGACTTCGCCGAAGTGTTCTTCAACGACGTCCGGGTGCCTGCCGATGCACTGCTCGGCCCGCTCGACGCGGGCTGGCAGGTGGCCACCACGACGCTCTCCCACGAGCGGGCGGGCGCGGCACGCCTGTATGCGCAGATGCAGGTGCAGTTGGGCGACCTCGTCGCCGACCTGGCCCACCACACGGTCGACGGAAGGCCGGTTCTGGAGGACAGCACGGTGCTGCGCAGGCTTGGCGACGTCGCGCTGCGGATCAAATACCTCGAACTGCTCTGCAAGCGGTCAATCTCGGCGATGCTGCACGGCGGTGACGCGCTCGGGTCGGCCAGCCTGGCCAAGAGTGTTTGGGCGGAGTTGGGCCAGGAACTCGCGGAGCTGGCCTACGACGTGCTGGGCCCGGGTCAGACCAGCCAGCGGTGGGTGGACCGGCGCCTGTCGTCGCGCTCGCTCACCATCGCGGGCGGCACCACCCAGATCAACAAGGGCATCACGGCGACGCGGGTGTTGGGGCTGCCGCGCAAATGAATCTCGAACTGACAGAAGAGCAGATCGCGCTTCGCGACACCGTGCGGCGGTTTCTGGCCGAAAAGGCAAGCGTCGCAGCGCATGTACGGCCGATGTTGGACGACCCGACGGGGAGCACCGCCGCCGTGTGGCAGGGGTTGGCGAGCCTGGGCGCGACGGGTGTGCTTGTCCCTGCGGAGCATGACGGCCTCGGCATGACGATGGTCGAAGCCGGCGTCGTTGCGGAGGAACTGGGTGTGGCGCTGAACCCCGGGCCGTGGCTGTCGAGTGCCGTCGCCGGGGCTCGCGCCCTGGTACGAACCGGCGCGGACGACGGGTTGTTGGCCGAGATCGCACGCGGGACAGCGATAGCCGCGGTCGGTCCGCTGCGGGGTGCGCGTCCCGTCGCCGACGGCGCGACGCTACGCGGCGAGCTGACCGCGGTGCCCGACATCGCCGCGGCGACCGTGTTATTGGTCGTCGCCGACGAATCGGCCGGCGCCGCACTGTATGCCGTCGACCCCGCATCCGACGGTGTCACGGTGACAGCACGGCAGCATGTGGACCCGACGCGCAAGCTCTTCGATGTCGTCCTCAACGGTGTGAACGCGCGACGTCTGGTCGATGCCCCGGTAGATGCGGTCGAGGCGCTCGTCGACGATGTGCTGATCGCCAGCGCCGCCGACGCGCTGGGCGCAGCCACCGCGGTGATGAACCTCGCCATCGACTACGCCAAGGTGCGCAGGCAGTTCGAGGCGCCCATCGGCAGCTTCCAGGCCGTTCAGCATCTCTGCGTCGACATGTACGAGGCGGTGGAACTCGCCCGAAGCGGGGTCATCCACGCGCTGTGGGCGGCCGATGCCGCGGAGCCCTCGGAACGCCACCTCGCAGCGCTGCGCGCCAAGGCATTCGCGGGGCGGCTGGCCGCCGTCGGCGACACCGCGATCCAGGTGTTCGGCGGCATCGGCTTCACCTGGGAGCACGACGCCCACCTCTACCTGAAGCGGCTGCTGGGGTGGAGTGCATTCCTCGGCGCACCCGACCGGTACCTCGAACAGGTCGGCGCACAGCTCGTCGGCGAACTCGACCGAAAGGTGTTGCAATGAGCCAAGTCCTGAGTGGCGTACGGGTGGTCGAGCTCGCCTCGTGGACCTATGTGCCGTCCGCGGGTGCGGCGCTGGCGGACTGGGGTGCCGACGTCATCAAGGTGGAGGACGTCAAGGCGGGCGACCCGGGGCGGGCCCTGGTGATCGGCGGATTCACCCGGCAGAACGCGCGCGCCGACGTGGACTTCATCCTCGAGATCGGCAACCGCGGCAAGCGCAGTGTCGGCATCGACATCAAGACCGACACCGGCCGCGAGTACTTCGGTCGCCTGCTGGCCACAGCCGATGTCTTCCTGACCAATTGGCGTCCGGGAGCACTGGAACGAGCGCGACTGACCGTCGAGGACATCCGCTCGTTCAATCCGAAGATCATCATCGCCCGCGGAACCGGCGCAGGCGTCCGCGGCCCGGACCGCGAAAAGGGCGGGTTCGACGCGGCCACATACCTGTCCCGCGGCGGGGTCTCCTACACCATGACGCCGTTCGGCACCGAGACCCCCGCCGTACAGGGCCCCGGTTTCGGCGACCTGCAGGGCGGCATCACGCTGGCGGGCGGGGTCTGCGCCGCGCTGTTCCACCGCGAGCGCACCGGCGAGCCGTCCGTCGTCGACTCATCGCTACTGGCTCAGGCGATGTGGACCATCGCCCCGTCGATCTCGGTCGCCGACCTGTTCGGCATCGACGGGATCCCCGGTGCGCCACCCGGTTTGGCGATAAACCCGCTGGTGAACCGATACAAGACTCGCGATTGCAGGTGGATCCAGATGGTCTTCCTGCAGCCGGATCGATTCTGGGCGGGGTTCTGCGAGCGGGTCGGCCTTCCGGAACTGGCTGCCGACGAACGGTTCGTGCCGTCGAGCAATCTGATCGCCAACGCCGAGGAGGCGTGCAAGCTCGTCGGGGACCGGATCGCCAGCGAGGATCTCGCGTACTGGCACCAGGCGCTCGCCGACGAACCGGGAGTGTGGGCTGCGCTGGCCACGCCGAAGGAAACCCTCAACGACCCTCAGGTGATACCGAACGGCTACGTCATCCCGAATGTCGATGATCAAGGCGTCGAGTATCAGATCGTCGCCGCGCCAGTCCAATTCGACGAAACTCCCCCACCGCCCGCTCGTGCTCCCGAACATGGACAGCACACCGAGGAAGTCCTGCTGGAGCTCGACCTCGGCTGGGACGACATCTCGGCGGCCAAGGACAGCGGCGCGATTCTCTAGGAGAGGCCAATGATGGAGCGGCGCGAACTCGAAGCGGTCATCTACGAGCGGGAGCCGCCGATCGCGCGGATCATCCTGAACCGGCCCGACAAGGCCAACACCAAGGACGCGACGCTGGTCGAAGAGGTCGACGCCTGCCTGCACGAGGCCGATCGCGACAAAGAGATCAAGGTCGTGATCCTCAAGGCCAACGGCAAGGGCTTCTGCGGCGGCCACGTCGCGCGGTGGGGCCCCGACGAAAACCCGTATCCGGATTTCGGAGACACCTTCGAGGACCTGTACAAGGGCACCGCCGACCTGTTCCTGTGGCCGACTCTGTATCTGTGGGAGTTTCCGAAGCCGACCATCTCGCAGATCCACGGCTACTGCATGGGCGGTGGGATCTATCTAGGGCTGCTCACCGACTTCTGTGTGGCATCCGACGATGCTTACTTCCAGATGCCGCTGGCCCAAAGCCTTGGCGAGCCGGGCGGGCACACCATGATCGAGCCCTGGTTGATGATGAACTGGCATCGCACCATGGACTGGCTGCTGCTGGCGCCGACGCTGTCTGCACAGGAGGCGCTCGAGTGGGGCCTGCTCAACAAGGTGGTGGCGCGGGAGGCGCTCGAGGCGACCGTCGAGGAGATGGCCCGCAAGATCTCCCAGATTCCGCTGACGACGCTGATGGCGGTGAAGAGCAACGTCAAGCGGGCATGGGAACTGATGGGCATGCGCGTGCATCTTCAAATGAGTCACGTGATGACGAACATGGTCGGGGCGGCGTCCGATGTGCAGGCACGCCGAGCCGAGCTCATCCAGTCAGGATTGAAGCCAAAGGATTTCATCGAGCGAGAGAACAGCTAGCGGCCGGCGGCGTGTAGCGCCGCGACGTAGCCGAACACCATCGTGTTGGCGATGCTGCCGCCTGCGCCAAGATACGTTCGGCCCATCACCGTGGCGGTGATATTGCCTGTCGCGTAGAGGCCGTCGATCGCCCTGTCGTTCTCGTCGAGCACCTGCGCGTGCTCGTTGGTGATCACTCCCCCGCACGTGCCGACGTCGGCGGGGAACACCCGGGCTGCGTAGAACGGTGGCTTGTCCAGCGGGCCGAGCGCGGCGTTGGGCTTGTACCCCGGATCGCCCAGGCAAATGTTGTAGGCCGACTGGCCGCGGCCGAAATCGGGGTCGAGGCCCTTGGCCGCGAACTCGTTGAATCGCTGGACCGCCTGCTCCAAAGCCGCTGCGGGGACATCGATCTGGCGTGCCAGATCCGCGACGGTGTCACCCCGTACGACGGCTCCCGTCTCGATGACCTCTCCAGGCAGCCGACGCCTCTGTAGCGGATTCGCTCCCGAGACGTACCTGCCGACATAACCCTCGTCGAAGATCTGCCAGCACGGCACGGCCTTATTGGCGTACATTGCCTTGCCGACTTCGACATAGGAATTCGACTCGTTACAGAACCGCTTGCCGCTCCCGTCGACGTAGATGGTTCCCGGTCGCTGCCGCCCCTGGCCGATGGAACGGGCACGGGGATCTGCGACGAAAACCGATGGCAGCCACCAGGCCTCGTCCAGCAAGTCGGTCTTGGCGCCCAGCCGCATCGCCGCCTGCAACACCTCACCGGTGTCGCCGGGATTCGCGAGCGACCACTTTGCGTCATTGGGCTGGTCGCCGCTGTACTGACGGCGCATGTCCGCGTTGCGGCTGAAGCCGCCCGCGGCGAGCAGGACCCCTTTTCGCGCTTCGACATTCAGCGGGCTGCCGTCTCGGGTGACTCGGGCGCCGACGACACGGCCGTCCTCGACGATCAGATCGTCCATCGTGGTATTAGTCCAGATGGGCGGCGCACCGCGCTGATCGATCAGGCTCTTCAGCATCTGCCCGATCAGTGACGCACCGTTGGTGAGGACCTCGCGGCGACGGAGCCGGGCGGCTTGGGTGCGCAGGAAGACTTTCACGGCCACGGCGAACGCTCGTGGCGAGCGGTTGAAGTACTGTACGGAGCGCAGCTCGCTGGTCTTCACGACGAATCCGCGGTTCCAGTTCTTGTCCATCTTCTGGACCCTGTCGCCCCAGTCCCCCAATGCCGCCGCGTCGTACGGGATGCCCTCCACCGATCGGCCGGCCGCGTTGCCGCCCTTGTGGTTCGGGTAGTAGTCGCTGTAGCCGGGGCATCGCGCGAGCCGAACACCCTTGCGGATAAGAAAGTCGATCATCTCGTAGCCCGCGGTGAGGAACATCTCGCGGCGGGCAACCGACGACGCCTCGCCGATGTCGCCGACCACGTCGTCGAAGTACGCCATACCGTCCTCGTGGGAATCGGGTACACCCTCCGCCCGCATCAATGGGTTGTTTGGCAGCCACACCATGCCGCCCGACATCCCCGTCGCCCCGCCGATGAGGTCCTGTTTCTCGACGACCAACGGCTCGATACCGGACTCCACCGCCGCCAGCGCGGCGACCATTCCCCCGCCGCCGCTTCCCGCGATGAGAAGGTCGACCGATTTGTCCCAGTTCATGACGCGGGAACTGTTTCGTTGAGGCCGAGGTCGACGATCGGCACGTCGATCGTCGTGTTCGTCTTCTGAATCGCGGGCACCAGCCGCTGATACGGCAGGCCGGCAAGAAAGCCGTCGACGACGCGCTCGAAGTTCGAGATCAGCCCCTCGATCTGGTCGGACAGCCGCATGTACTCGAAGCCCTTGGCGTGCAGCCCTTTCTGCTGTCGCGGCAGGTTGGAGAAGTCCTGTGCCGGAATCATCGGCCAGCTCGGATCGTCCGGCGCCAACGCCTCGGGCGGCGTGGGCTTACCTTGCGAGCGGTCGTTCGGGTAGCGCGTCAGCGACCAGACCTCGAACAGCGTCTCCTCTGGCCCCAGCGGACGGATGCGGTACGACGACGCGCTGCTGAATTGCGGCAGTAGGAAATAGTGCGGGAAGCAGAAGCCGATCGGATCGATCACGCCGCGGCGCTCGAGGTCGTTCAGGTCCGGGAAGTCGCAGTCGCGAGCCCTGTGCCACGTCGTGACCGCATCGTTGACCGCGCCGCGCCATGCCGACATCGCCTCGGCGGGATCGTCCGGCAGTGACATGTGCTGCAGCCCTTCGGCGATCCGGATGTCGTTCTCGTGGGTCATTCCGCCCATGCCGGAACCGAGCGTCCGCATGAAGTGCAGGCTGGTCTCGATGAGCGGGTGCACCGATTGGGTGTCCGGGCTGTGCGACGACGGCAGCAGCTGCGGGTGGGTCTGCGGCACGTGATAGCCCTCCATGAAGGCCGCCGTCGCCAGCTTCCAATTCACCGGTAGGAGGCACGACTTCCACCACTCCACGCGCAGCGACGACACCTTCCATTCGTCGTGCTTCGAGGCGAACGGCTCGAGGCAGTCGCGCAACGGGGGCGCGTCGTCGTCGAGGTTGATCCACGCGCAGCCGCCCCACAGCTCACATCGCACGGACGCGAGCGCGAGATCGTCTGCGCACAGGTTGCTTTCGTCGAACTCCTCGGAGCGCAGCACGAACGTGTTCTTGCCGTCGAGCCCCCAGCACCATCCGTGGAACGGGCAGACGAAGCTGCGTCGCGATCCGCCGCCATCCACCAGCTTCATGCCGCGATGCCGACAGGAGTTGTAGTAGGCGCGAACGGTGGACGCATCGACCCGCACGACGATCACCGACTGGTCGAGGATCTCGTACTCCACGAAGTCGCCAGGCTTGGGGATCTCCTCCAGCCGGCACGCCATCTGCCACACGCGGGGCCAGAACAGTTCGTTCTCCAGCGCGTAGAACTCCGGGTCGTAATACCGCTGCTTGGGGATCCTGTCCGCGGCCTGGACCGCCCACGGCACCGGAAGCGGTGTCCAGTCCACTTTGGTCAATCTGCTCACCCCTCGTCGGTCGCCCGGCTTCTAAAATAGCAAAAATAGCAAGACGGGCCGAGGGGCTAGCCGGAGATGATCGCCTGGTAGAGGTCGGCCATCTCGTCGGCGGGTCCGGCGGGAACCGTGTGTTCCGCCGGGTCGCGGATCTGGTCGAAATGGGCATGCACGTCTTCGATGGACAAGGCTGGGTTGTAGTAGCCCCTGGTCCTGCCGATGAAGAACCGGGACACCTGTCCCCCGCCGACTGTGTAGATCTCACCGGAGACCGGGCACTCGGAGTGGGCGAGGAACGCCACCACCGGTGAGACCAAGGCGGGATCGAGCTTGTCCAGGAAGGGTCGCATGAGCGCCTCGGCCTCCGGGTTGTCGACCTCGGCCGCGCTCCCCATCGAATAGTCCATCATCCGGGTCGCCGCGACAGGAGCGACCGCGTTGATCTTGATGTCGAGCCCTGCCGCTTCCGCCGCCAGCACGCGTGTGAGCCCGATCAGGCCGGTCTTCGCCGCGCCGTAATTGCTCATTCGTGGCGCGCCGAGGATGCCCGCCGCCGAGCAGGTGTTGACGATGCGGCCCGAAGTTCTGCTGTCGCATGACGTTCCATGCAGGCCGGGTAACGAAGAACGCACCCTTGAGATGGACGTCCACGAGCGGGGTGAGCCGGTCCTCGGTCATCTCGTCGAACGCCGCATCACCGACCGTTCCGGCGTTGTTGACGAGAATGTCGACGCGACCCCAGGTTTCGAGCGCGGTGTCGATGATCGCCTGGCCGCCCTCGGGCGTCGTCACGCTGTTGGTGTCGGCCACGGCTTCACCGCCGCTCTTGCGAATCTCTGCGGCGGTGTCGCCGGCGGGATCGGCGCCCGACCCGTCTCCGGTCACCGACCCACCGAGATCGTTGACGACGACGCGGGCCCCGCGGTCGGCGAGAAGCAGCGCGTGCCGCCTGCCCAGTCCCCGGCCCGCGCCGGTGACCACGGCGACCTGACCGTCGAACCTCAGTTCGCTCACTACCTTGGCCAATCGTCGGGGCGTGGTTGGTAATCGATGGCCACCGCGCGAGGCAGCCTGCGCGGTGTCGGGGTGGACATCGCATCGATCATCAGGAGTACGTACCGCCGCCAGCCGTCGGACGTCGGGTCCATCGTGGAAAGCACCCCGTTGAGCATCGCGACTATCCGCGGTAGGTCCTCGGGCACCAGGTCGGGCCGGACAAGGCCGGCCTGCTGGGCGCGGCGGGTGAGGTCTTCCAGCGCCGAATCCAGTTGCACCGAAACATCGGTCAGTGTGCCCGCTTTCAAGGCGGCGGCCAGTACGTTGTGCTCGCGGGCACCGAGCGCGATGGCGGCCTCGATCAGATCGGTCAGTCCTCGCAGAGGGTTTCGGCTGCGGATGGCCCGTTCGATGACCGGCGTCAGCGTCTCGGCGATGCTCTGGTCGATGACGGCCCTTGCCAACTCCCCCTTGGTGGGGAATCTGCGGTACAGCGTGCGTTCACCGACGCCGGCCCGTCCGGCGATGACATCCATCGGCGCGTCCGGACCCAGCTCGGCGTAGACCTGGCGCGCTGCGCGCAGTATGCGCTCGGCGTTTCGCGCGGCGTCGGCGCGTAGCGGGCGGTCAGCGACGGCTGTCACCCCGCCACTGTAAGCGACAGTTGACTGCCACTAAAGCCATCTCTACTCTCGTGACGAATTGGCAGTTGGCTGTCGATTACAGGAGCCGCAATGACGACGACCTCCGCCATCGGCGATGGCACCGGACTTCCCGCTGTTCCCGTGCCACGAGACGTTCGGTGCCCGCTGGCGCCGCCGGCCGAGTTCGCAGACTGGCGCGCGGCCGACGGCTTGCAGCTGGCCCTGTGGCGACACGAGCCGACGTGGGTGATCAGCCGGTACGACGACATCAGAGCGGCGCTGACCGACCCGCGGCTGAGCGCGAACACGCTGCCGGAGAACATGCAGGCGAGGACTGCAAACGACTCCATCCCTGTCGTTTTCGCGCGGATCGATGATCCCGAACACAACCGCGTGCGGCGGATGATGACTCGCGACTTCACCTTTCGGCGTGCTCAGGCGATGCGTCCGCAGATCCAGCAGCTTGTCGACGGCTTCATCGACGACATGATCGCGGCGGGGCCACCGGCTGATCTCGTTCGCGACTTCGCGCTCCCGGTGCCATCGCTGGTGATCTCACTACTGCTCGGTGTGCCGTACGACGACCACAAGTTCTTTCAGGAGCACAGCACGAAGGGTCTCGACTCGCGATCGACCGACGACGAGAAGGCCGCGGCGATCGGGGCGATGTTCGACTACATGTGGAAGCTCGCTGAACTGAAGGAACGGGAGCCCGGCGACGACTTGATGAGCCGCCTGATCACCGACTACGTCGCCACCGGTCAACTCAACCGCGCGACCGCGGTGATGAGCGGCGTGATCATGCTGCAGGCCGGCCACGAGACCACGGCGGGCATGATCTCCCTGGGAACCGTCGCGTTGCTTCAGCATCCCGACCAACTGGAGCGCATCCGAAACACCGACGATCCGGCGCTGACCGCCAATCTCGTCGAGGAGCTGATGCGCTACCTGAGCATCGTGCACAGCCAGGTCGACCGGGTGGCCACCGAGGACCTGACCATCAACGGCCAGTTGATTCGTGCGGGTGACCATGTGCTGATGAACCTTCCGGCAGGCAACTGGGACGCCGCGTTCGTCGACGACCCCGAGACCCTCGACGTCGAACGAAGCGCGCGTGGACATCTCGGCTTCGGCTTCGGGGTGCACCAGTGCATCGGGCAGAACCTCGCCCGCGTCGAACTGCAGGTAGCGCTGACGACACTCTTCCGCCGCCTACCCGGCCTCCGCCTGGCGGTTCCGCAGGAGGATTTGAGCTTCGCAGGCGAGCAGGAGATCTACACCATCCACGAGCTGCCGGTCACCTGGTGACTCAGTTGAGCCCGTAGAAGCGCAGCGCGTTCAGGCCGCCGATCTTCGCCCTGGTCTCCTCACTGATGTCGGGCCTGCTGCGCAGATGCTTTGTGCTCTCCGGCCATTCGCCGTCCCAATGCGGGTAGTCACTGGCGAACATGATGAAGTCGTCGCCGAGCACGTCGATGACACCGGGCAGGATCGGTTCCTCGGGCTCGCACGTCGCCCAGATGTTGCCCGCCTCCAGATACTCCTGGGGGTCACGCTGCCAACCGCCCTCGATCCAGTCGCCGCGCTTCTCATAATGCTCGTGCAGACGGTCGATGAAGAACGGCACCCAGCCGACGCCTGCCTCGAGGAAGGCGACGCGCAAGCCGGGATGCCGGTCGAAGACGCCGCCCGAAACGAGCGCGGTCATCGCTGTCATCTGGTCGAACGGGAAGCTGATGCAGTGCACCTGTATGTAATTCGTGAATCGGTCGACGCCGATCTTCGGCAGATGGACGCCGGGGGCGCCGTGGATGCCGAGCGGCATGTCCAGTTCGACGGCGGCGGCATAGAACGGGTCGAGATCGGGATGGTCGAGGTTGCGGGTCCTCAGCGCCGGCGGGATATGCGTAGCCACCAGGCCGAGATCCTTTGCCTCACGCATGATGTCGATTGCCACGTCGCCGTGCTCGATCGGTGTGACGGCGATACCTCGCAGGCGGCCGCCGGATGACTTGCAGTAGTCGGCGACCCACTCGTTGTACAGCCGTGCGAACCCCGCGGCGAACCCGGGATCCTCGAGCGTCGGTGTGCACAGCCCGAGGCTGGGATAGAGCACCATCGTGTCGATCTGATCCCGGTCGGCGTCGGCGAGCACGCCGTCGGCCGATCGGCAGTTGATCCCCTCGGCGTCGGACAGGCCGTGCTCGGTCGGACAGCCGGCGCCGGGCCCGCTCGATTCGGGATAGTTGCGGCCCTCGATGACCAGTCCCGGCGAGTCGCTGCGTGGGACGATGTGGTCGGGCCAGCGCTGCAATGCTTCGACCGCGAGTGATGCTCCTTCGGCGACGTGACCGTCGGCGTCAATGATCCGCATCTTTATAAAGATACGGCTATGGGGTGGACCGATACCCTTTTCGCTCGTGATCGTGCTGCTGCCGCCGTCGGAGACCAAGCACACGGGAGGGGACGGCCCTGCCCTTCGTCTCGACGCGCTGAGCTTCCCTGCGCTGCGGACGCTGCGCTCCGAGCTCGTCGAGCAGCTGTCGACGCTGGCCGCCGATCCGCCTGCGTGCAGGCGCGCACTCGGGCTTTCGGCTTCGCAGGACCACGAAATCGCCCGAAACGCCGCGCTCTTGACGGCGCCGACGATGCCCGCGATCCACCGCTACACCGGCGTGCTGTACGACGCACTCGACGTCGAATCTCTCCGCGGCACAGCGGTTTCCCGCGCGCATGCACGGCTCGCGGTCGGCTCGGCGCTGTTCGGACTGGTGCGCGCCGAGGACCCGATACCCGCCTACCGGCTGTCGGCGTCGTCGAAGCTGCCCGGCCAACCGACACTCGCCGCGCGCTGGCGACCGGTGCTGGAGCCGATCCTGGCAGACATCGCGACGGACGAATTGGTGGTCGACCTGCGGTCAGGCTCGTATGCGGGACTGGGTCGGCTGGCGTCCGCCGTGGTCGTCGACGTGGTCACCGAACACGCCGACGGCCACCGTACGGTGGTCAGCCACTTCAACAAGGCACACAAGGGCAGGCTCGCGCGGGCGCTCGTCGCCAGCAGGGCCGAACCCGACGATCCGGCCAA
>JBKPSU010000154.1:0-14907 GCA_046735135.1 Actinomycetota bacterium | reverse complement strand
TAATGGGCATGCTGGCAATGCTATCGGCAGTGGTGCTCGGTCTTCTCACCGGCTCCTCCATGACCTCCCTCGGCGAGAAGGAGGGTGAATTACGTAGCGCAGGCGTGCAATTCATCTTGCTGGATCGAACGTTGGCCGAGTCCGGGCCCGAGACCGCCCAAGCCCGGGTTCTGCTCAAGGAATTACTTGCCGAGAGAATAGGCCAGATCTGGCCGGAAGAAGACAGCCCGGTGTCGCTCACGGCACTGGGTAGCGGGGCCGGTATCAACCTGGTTCAGCGGGATCTGTTCGCCCTGTCGCCGCAGACGGAACAACAGCGGTGGCTGCGGTCCAACGCGTTGGAGATCACCAACACGATTGCCGAGTCGCGATGGACGACCATCGAGCAGATCGGCAGCAGGTTCCCCTGGGGGTTCTTCATGGTCGTCGTGGCTTGGCTGGCGGTCATCTTCGCCAGTTTCGGGCTCTTCGCGCCCCGCAATGCCAGCATGACCGCAGCATTGCTGATCGCCGCGGTCGCACTAGCCGTGCCCATCTTCATGATGCTCGAGATGGACCAGCCTTACGGTGGGCTCGTCAAGATCCCGAGCACTTCGCTGCGGGTGGCCTTGGATCAACTTGGCGGAGAGTAATGTAACCCGAATCTCTTGCTCGGGCACCGCCGAAGCCGACCCCTCAGCGGGACAAGCGCCCAGGGCGTTGGCCGCGGCGCGTCCACGTTGCCTCCAGCTAATCGGCAGTGCTCTTCCCGAAAACCGCTGGCGTGCGCGCGGATCGGATCGAGTTCGAATGCACGCGATCCGATAACGGTTCTTGTTCGCTTGTGTCACGAACGGCCGTCGCGGCTGTTTGAACGGCAGTCGCGCTGTTGAATCGGCAAGTGGACAACACACACGATGGCTCGCCGCTCGCCCGAGGGTGTCCGTGATGACCCTTCTGCTCGTCGTGCTTGTCGCGGTCGTCGCTGCACTGTGCGCCTACATCTCCTCGGCCGCAATCCCGAAAAGTCGAAGACGAGCACGCGGGCATTTCGTTCTCGGCTTCTGTTGCGGGGTGGCCACTGGCGCGCTGGTACGGCGGAGAATGCTGCGCACTTTCCGTTCCGCAAGCGGGACGACTGGATTGGTGGATGTCCTGCGTTTGGATCGACGACGAAGACCTGTGCGGCGACGGACTTACGCGTCGGCGCGGGCGATCCTCGGTCGACAGCTTGACTGACGAGCAAACAGGCCAGGCGCGGCGGAAGTTCGCTTCCCATTCGATTCAGGCGGCTTCGGCGGCGGTAACCCTTATGAGGCCATGCTCGAACCGTAGATGGGACGCGATGATGGGCGTTAGGGAGGACGCGCTGCGGGAGGCTGCGGCACAACGGCTTATGAAGTGCAATCCCTACAGCGCCAGCGGGCGGCCCGCCCAGGGCGGAATCGTGGCGATGGTCGGTGGTCCCGATGAAGCAGTCGCGACGGCACGCCCCGTACTGGACGATTTCGCGAAAGCGGTCGTGCATTGCGGCCCCACTGGATCGGGAATGACGACGAAGATAGCGCGGAATCTCATTCAGTACGGCTGCTGGGCAGTAGTCGACGAAGCGGCGAGCCTCGCTGCGAGACAGGGTGTTTCACTGGAGGCCCTGCTCGTCGTTCTGCGGACCGCGGACTCCGACGGCACCGGGACACTGCGACTCCTCGACGTTCGTGCCGCGGCTATCACGGTGCCAGCAGACTACGCAGACCGTGCCGCCGCACTCACCGACAAAGACCTCGACGCTGCGACGAATCTCGGTGCGTCGTTGGGCGTGCCCACCAAGCCCGTGGCCACCAAGCCCGTCATGCGCGATGCTACAGCGGTCATCGCGAATAGACCGGAGTGCATTCGCACGGCCGACGAGTTCGCAACCTAGTAACGAGCAGTTAGGGAGATAGCAGTAATGACGATGACATTAGAGACCATGCCGGCGACCAGGTCCCACTGGTTCTCGTTGAACCCAGACCGCGCATGGGCGGAGAAGTTCTTCCTCGCCTACACCCCGGTTGGATCGTTCTGACAGCGGTTTTCACTACCGTCGTTCCACTCGACAAAATCAACGACGCGGTCTACTTGTTGTTCGGGAGTGTCGTTGGCGGGTCACGGTGCGGGTGACTTCGAGCGCGGCTCAGGGAGCCGACCGGAGGCGTCGGTGCGGCCTCGCCCCGCCTGGCTCGCCTTCCGGCAGATGACGAGGGCCTCGATGTAGTCCCAGCGATAGCGGTCCGGGGCGTCGGCGACGCGTTCCTCGAGCTCTCCGAGGAAGTCGACGAGGAGACCGGCAGCGCGTGCCTCACCCTCGCGCGCGAAGGCACGCAGGAGTAGCGGCCCTCCCCATGCGGTCACGCTCCGGACGTAGTCTTTCGCGAACACCGCGGGATTGTCGTGCCAGTAGGGGTTGTCGAGACGGAACAGCTCGGCGCGTTCGAGCTCGAGGCCGGCGAAGCTCCCGCCGCCCGCCTCGAAGGGAGCCCGGAACTCGTCGAGCGTGCGCGACCAGACCGGAACGACGGCCGCGGCGACGGTGGCGCCGCCGATGCGTCCCGCGCGACGCCAGTCGGCGAGCAACAGGTTCATGTCCCCGACGATCTCGACGTAGACCCCAGTCCTGTCCGGGCACGGAGCGGGGGAGGCCGGGATGGCGGCGATGAACCAACCCCCCGGCGCCAGCTCCACGGCGCGCATCTCGAGCAGTCGCGCCCACTGCCGCTCCGCGACGATGCGCCAGGCGCGCCGCTCGTCCTCGTCGACGTGGTGCGGGTAGCCGGGGAAGACCGAGCCGCTCGAGGCCAGGTCGGCGGCGTCGGCGATCCAGTGCATTGTCGTCCCGGTCACCGCGACGTGCACCGTGCCCGGTGGAAGGGAGGGTGCCTGGTGGAGGGGGATTCCGGCCATGGAGACGACCGTGGCAGGAGGCGGGTCGCGATCGAGGGCTCGCCGGCAGGCCTCGCCGTGGGCCTCCGGCAAGGCGTAATGGGCGCCCGTGCCCGTGTCGGCGACCCCCGGGCCGGCCTCGCGCGGCGCAGGGATCACGACGATCGCGCCCTGATCCACCTCCGGGCCGAAGGCGTCCCGCAGGTGGTCGGCGGCGACCCGCCACGCGTTCGTCGGGAGATCGACAAGCGCGTAGATCAGCGGCCGGCCGGCGCGCTGCGCCGCGAGATCGCGGATGAGGCGGTGGGAGTTCACCCCGTCGGCGGCGCCCAGATCGGCCACGCAGAGCACTGGCTCGCTCGCCAGCCCCCTCGCGGCGGCCATCACGGCCGGGTGGGTCGCCTCGAAGGAGGCGCGCTGCGAGAGGGCGTGGCGCGCGTAGTCGTCCGCCATGCTCGAGAGCTCGGGGCGGCGTGACGGCATGGCGCTTCCCTCCTGCACGGCGCCGCCGCGGTCCGGACGGCGCGACTGGGCCTATCGTTCCACTGGGCCGGTGTGCCCGCACAGCGCGACAAGAGAGGGGCGGCCACAGAAGCTCAGTCGATAGTGCACTCGCGTCGTTAGTGAAGATCTAAGGTGCTCCTGGGATTCCGCCCCAATCCAGTTTCGTTCTAAACCAGGCTCCGCGAACGGCTTCGGCACCAGGCCATCAACGAAGTAGGTTCGGGTAGCACCTGTCGAAGTCTTTCACAACGCTTCTGCGATGGGAGCCGATTGGCGCGGGGTCCCTCTGGCCGTCTCCTGACACCTCCAGCTACGAGAATAAGGCTAAACAGGTTGCTGGATAAGCAGCTTTTATCCCACCATCATCCCAGCAGCCAGGGTTTGACGCTGGTCTCCCACAAACCCCCGCAAGTCAACCAACAGTCTGCGCTAGGTCATCGCGCGGACGTGAGAAGTTTTGCGGCACAACGTAAATACAAGCTATCTCAAGGTCTTCACCAGCGTCAACGCAGGTTAGCTGAATTCGGAAGCATACTCCCGGGATGGACTGTAAATCCGTCGGCTAACGCCTACGCAGGTTCGAATCCTGCATCTGCCCTTGTGATGTCGCCGAGCGCAAGCCCTTCCCGAAATGGCGCTTATAGGTTGCGTTGGAGGTAGACCTGTCCTGTGTCAGCTGAAACCATTTGGATGGCGGCGATCTGCTCTACCGGCATCGACGTATAGCCGCTCGGCGTGGCCGTCGTGCCGTCGACTGCGACCCAGGTCGCCACTTGGTCATGGCTGCCGTCGCGACCTACCGCCACAACGGCCAGCTTGTTACCGGCGTCGTGACCTTCCTCGTGATGTGCGCTGGCCGGCCATTCTCCGTACGTGCACGACATGTCGATGGTGGTGCCACCCGCCTGGCTCTTGACACTTACCGTGGCCGTGAACGCACTCGGCGTCACCTGCCTCATCGCCACGGCCGACTCGGCCTGCTGCGGCGTGGGCGTGCGTGTTCCAGGGTTGGACTGCAGCGCGATGAACGCGCCGGCCACCACGGCGACGACAGCCGCGGCGGCCGCGGCCGTCCAGGTCACCAGCCGTGTACGACGTCGCTGCCACCGCACCTTCTGCAGCAGCGACGTCAGCAGTTCGGGTGGCATGGGCGGCGTTTCGCTGCCGTCATCGTTGCCGTCGCCGATCGCAGCGACTTCGTCACGGTCGAGCCGCGACAACAGGGCCGGCATGCCGTTGAGTTCGCTGACCGCCTCACGACAGGACGCGCAGCAGCTCAGGTGAGCCTCGTATTCGTGGCGCTCAGTGCTCGATAGAGAACCGAGCACATAAGCGGCGTCCCACATCGCGTACTCGTCATCGTCGCCCGCGGATGACGCATCCCCGCCCAGGGGTGGTACGGGGCCACCGAACTCGGTCATGACGTCACCCCCATTTCCTGCAGTGAGAGCCGCAGCGCCCCGATGGCGTCGTGCAACCTCGACTTCACGGTGCCATCGGCGATGCCGAGGTCCTTTGCAATCTGGGACGTAGACCAACCCTGATAGTAAGACCGGCGGATCACCGCGCGGTGCTCTGTGGACAAATTTGCCATCGCGTGTGCCATCGTGTCGCCGATCACAGTCGATCAGCACCTTGTCGACCTCGTCGGGCCCGGCGCAGCTTTGGCGTCCTCGCGGACTCTAGGGCCGCGACATCGAGGCGGACCCGTGCGCTGCGGCGTGCGTCAACCACAGCATCGAGATCGTCTGCAACCAGATGGCCGTACCGGGCGACATGCCGCCAGGGATCGTCGACGAAGTCGAGGAACGTAGCCCGAATGCCGAACGCGGTCATCGCGCAACCGTGTCATATCCTCCGGCGCCTTAGCGTGATTAGCGCGCGACCCAGGTCGAGCGGACGCCAAACACAAGCAGGCCTACGAAAAGGTCCGCATGTTGGGGGCCAATGCCCACATGCGGACCCTCCCGTCTCGCCGTCACGGTCACTGCGACACGGCCACGCGCTTCGCAGGACGAATTGCCCGGCGGGCGGAGCTCGCCTTCGAAGGAGCCTGTCCTAGGAAGCTGGAACGCCCTCGCGAAGTCGGTTGCGTGACCCTCTGGATGGGGGCCGCATTGGCCGCTATTCCCGCAAGAAATTCGGTGTAGTTCCAACCGATCTCGTCTGCAGACATGGCTGACAAGTTGATCATCTGTTCCCGTCCAGGCCGACCGGGGCCGGTCATGCTGGGCTTCATGTTGATGTCGATGGCCTTGATGACGCCGTTCGAGTCTTCCCGGCAGTCGATTCGAATCGGTGCGTTGGTCCGCAGAAACTGCGCGATTCGAACACAGTGCTGGCCGAATTCCCGAAGCTGGTCACTGTCGCCCGCGGGCTTGCTGTTCGACTGGATGGGGACCACCCCGCTGAACGGCATCACGCCGCCGTGGTGGCCAGTCCGCTCGATCGCCGGAAGTGGCCAGTGGGTTGCTTCGGTGTGCACGCCGTCAGGCGTCTCATAGGTGCCCGGCGGCATCACGGTCACGGCCATTTCTCGGCCGGACAGATACTCCTCGATGAGGAACTTGCTGCCGAACTTCGACCCGTCAAGCGACTCGATGTGCTCTGCGGCTTCCGCAACGGAGTCGACGACCTTCACGCCGGCGCTACCGCGGCCGCGGACGGGCTTCACGATGATCGGGAAAGTCAGCCCCTTCTCCGAAACTGCCGTCTCGACCTGACCTTTCGCGGGTGCATTCTCCAGGTTCACGAGAGCCTGCACGGGCACCGGGACGCCGATTGCGCTGATGGCGGCCTGGCACACGTTCTTGTCCTCGAACTTCTCGACGACGTCCAGCGGCTGACCAACCACGTAAAGACCGTTGTTGGAACCGAACTCGGCGATCGGATGCTCGTCGAACAAGCTGGTGTTGGCCCACAGAATCTCGGCTCCATCGGCAACAGCCTGGGTGATTCCCTCGGGGGTATCCGGGTAGGTCCAATCCGCGTCGACATCGGGCTTGGGGCTAGAGGCGGGAGTCAGCACATCACAGCCGGCCTGTGCCAATGCGAACGCGATGTCAGCGGATGAGTCCCGGTAGCCGAAGGGGTTCGACGGCTTGACTGCCCCGCCCAGCGACGGTGGTGTCACCGCCTGGTGCAGCACCGCAATCGGCCTAGCGAACAGAGATGACGTATTCGAGGTGTAGGTGTTCATTTCGAGTTCTCCTGTCAGAGTTGATGTTTGATGTCGTTCGCATCTTGTGGTGAAGACGAACAGTTGGTTGGCTTGAACTTGCAAAACCGAAGTTACGGCTCTGTCGTCGCCGTGGCTCGCTTGTGCGCACAAGCCCTACAACCACGCGATATTCAACTTTTACGCATTCTGCTCACCGGCGCGTTCGTTGGCCCAGTGCCCGTGTTCGGGTCGAACGTGAGGCGCAGGTCCGGCCATGGCCGAAGCGTGTGCCGCGGTCGAGAACCGTGACATACCAAGGGATCCGCAGCGAAGCATGGCCTCGCCGAGGAGGTCGCCGGTCACGTTTCAGCAGGCGTGAAGACCCATCGGACGGTCGTGCTGGTAAGTCATCGCCGACAGATGCTCAGCGAGCGGCATGCGCCGTCTCAAGGACCAGTCGACGTCAAAAGCGAACTGCCGCAACGACATTGCCCGGCATTGGACTGGCGGTCGATAGTTTGGTCGAGGCCGGTTAGTGACGGCCTACTTCAGTCAGGGTCGCGACGCGGCCGGGAAGAGAGTGATGATCTCGGTGACATCCGCGCAGTTCTCCAGGTCGAGGACCTTGTCCGCAAGGGTCTCGATCACCTTCGGCGCGGCGCCGAGTCCCACCTCGAGGCAGCTCGAGAATTTGGCGATCGCCTCATCGTCGCTCATCGGCTGCTCGGGGCTGCCTTCCATGAACTCGAGGAAGCGTTCGATGCGCTGACCGTCCTTGCGCAGGATGGTCACCCGGGTCGGGGACATGGCGTCGGTGGCAATCGCATCGTCCACAACCACGCGCGTACGCGCCGCAAGGGCGCTGACAGCGGGGTCCGAGATCTGCGGCGGTTGGAAGGTCGCCAGATCGACTTTGCCGTGGATGAGCGCCGTCGCGAAGCAATAGCACGCGTTGAACTGGGCGTGCACCGTCGAGTTCCTTCCAACGTCGTAGGGCTCGCCGACGATCTTTTCGTTCGTCTGACTCATGCCGATGACGACGCTGTCGATGTCCTGCGGGCTCAAGCACTCTCGGTGCAACGCTTGACCGATGGCGATCACGTTGTGGGTGCAGCGGCAGCAGGGATAGGGCTTCATGCTGTGCGTCATGATCTCCCATCTCTGACCGAGATCTTGCAGGAGCGCGTCGGGCAGGACGTTGCCACCCTCATAAAGCCGGAACAGCCCGGCTTCACCTTCGAGAAACCGCGTCGGCCCGGTGAGCCCTGCCGCGGCGAGAAAGGCAGCGACCGTGCCGCTGCGTGAAGCAAAGCCTGCCCCCAGTCGCTTCGCCAGGACGGCGTCGTTGAGCGCCTGACGCGTGCCGGAAGCCTGGTGATAGGCAAGGCCGACTGCGTCGGAGAATTGCCCGTCGCGCAGGTCCAGCACCCGGGCGGCCGCGGCCCCTGCACCGAGCGAGCCCATGACGGTGGTCGGGTGCCAGCCCCGGGACATGCTTGTGGGCGCGGCGAGCCCAAGGCGCGCCTGCAGCTCCACCCCGGTGGCGAGCGCCGTGATGAAGTCGCGCCCACTGACGCCGCCCCGCGCCTCCGCTGCCGCCAACACCGCGGGCAGGATCACGGCGTAGCAGTGCACGCGGCCGGGATCGTGATTGTCGTCGAAGTCCATCGCGTGCGCCGCTGCGCCATTGGCGAGCGCGGCTGTCGGCGGCGCTACGCGTCCCTTACCGATGAGCATCGTCGAGGGTCCTGCGCCCTCCCAACCGAGAAGGAGACGGTTCATCTCCGGGATGCCGGGAGCTTCGGCGGCGGCGGCGATCACGCCGAGGGTGTCCAACACGAAGAGCTTGATTCGTTCCACCACCTCAGTGGGGAGACGCGAATAACTCCAGTTCTCATAGGCGGCCATGACCTCGCGGCTGAACCCGTCGGCGGGCACATCCTGTCCCGTGGCCGACGGCTCGACCGGGAGGCCAGGCATCGTCGCAAGGCTCATCTTGGCGGCTCCCTCATGGCTTGTCTTCGAACTATATAGCGGCATGCTTCGGCGCAAACCTGTCTTCTGTCCCTTAGCATTTAGGCTCATCATCGATACCCACGGTCACGCGTTGCGGGGCAAGAACAATGCCGCGGTGGTCGCCGCAATACCGGCGAGGATGAGCACTGTTAACGCCACGCCGGTCCAACCTGCCCCTTCCAAAGCGAGGCCACCTAACCAGCCGATGATGCTCGATCCGGCGTAGTAGAACAGGTTGTAGAGCGACGAGGCCTGTGCCTTTCCGACGGTGGCCCCGCGGCCAGCCCATCCGGTGGCGATCGCATGGGCACCGAAGAAGCCGACGGTGGCTACCACCAGGCCGACCAACACCAATATGAGGTTGGCGCACAACGTGATCACCACTCCAGTGATCATGATTGCGATCGATGTCAGGAGAACCGCTTTGCGGCCGAACCGAGTGGCCAGGGCGCCTGCGCGCGGCGCTGCGAAGGTCCCTGCAAGGTAAGCGACGAAGATCAGGCTGACCACCGTTACCGGCAGGTGATAGGGCGCGGCAGTCAGCCGGAATGCCAGGTAGTTGTAGATCGCCACGAACCCACCCATGAGCAGAAACCCTTGGGCGAAAAGCGTTAACTGGCGCGGTGATCGCAGGTTTACGAGCAGGCGGTGGACGAGACTGCCCTCCGGGTTGGCGCTGAGCCCGTTTGACGGCGTGAAGCCGCGTGACTGCGGCGCGAGTTTGACGAAGGCCACCGCAGCGGTGGCGCATAGCACGGCCACGGTGAACACCCCGACGCGCCACGGCGCGATGTCGGTGATCGGGCCAGCGACCACCCGACCCAGGAGTCCACCGATGCTGGTCCCGGCGACGAAGGTACCCGCCGCGCGGGCCGCGTGGTCAGGATCTATTTCTTCAGTGAGGTACGCGATCGCGATGGCGGGCACCCCAGCGAGCACGAGTCCCTCCAGCAGCCGTCCGGCGAGCAACAGGTGATAGCTCGGCGCGAACGGTGTGAGCAGACCGAGAACGCTTGACGTGATGACCGACACCGACATCGCCTTCACCCGGCCGATGCGGTCGGCAATCATCGACCAGGGGATGACACCGACGGCCAGGCCGATCGTGCAGGCCGACACCATCAGCGCCGCACTGGCCGCTTTGACACCTAGGTCGGTCGAAATCTGCGGCAGAACGCCCTGCGGCGAGTAGACCTGGGCAAACGTGGCTATCCCCGCGCAGAACAATGCCGCTAGCAGGCGGCGGTATTCGGTGGATCCCCGGCTGTGGCCGGTCCAGGGTTGCTCGCGGCTGAGGGAGGCGGATTTCATGACCACACTTTCTGTGATGTCGTCGATTGCCGCCAAAGCTATGTGGTCGCCGCGGGCGGGGCTCGCTTGTGCGCGCAACCCGCGCAATGCGCGATCTTCATCTTTTGCACATTGTGCTCATCAACGGTGGAATTCGGTGTCTGGTGCGAGTCTGACGCGCAGCGAAACGGGCCTTTACTGACGCAAGATATCGTCCACTGCCTGCAACGAGCTCGCCGACGTTTCCAAAGCCGAGGTACGGAAAGGCCAGTTCGGTGATCAGAAAAATGTTGCCAGCGACTAGCACACCGATGAGAAATCCCATGATGATTGCGTAGACGACACCGACGACGGCGAAGCCGAACACCAGGACGTCGTTCTGCTTGCCCTCGATGACTTTCGGAAACCGACGCCGGAGCAATGCCTGCACGGCAATCGTCACGCCGACGATGCCGATGACAAGACCCATCAATAGCCACCAGGACGGTATGAGTGACGAGCCACCGACTCATTGCTAAACCAAGACTCTCTTCGTCGCCACAATGTTGGTGGGCCAGGTTAATTGAAGAACCAAAACGCCCGACGTAATTCGGTCCCGTGTCGGCTCGTGTCGGCTCAGCGGCTCGTCTACGTGTTCGGGTGGACGGTGCGCGCCGCTGTTGATCTCTTTGGGCTACAACGGGCTGTTGGACACCACACGGATTACCTCGCGCAGCGGTTCGGGAGAGGTCGCGATTTCACCGATGAACGGATGCGCGAGCATCATGACAAGGAAAAGGATCGTTCCCACAAGCAGACCCAGGATGGCGACCATCGTGAAGTGGGTTGCGGGCTTCTCGACCCCGTAGATGATCGCGCAGCCGAGCAACAGACCGCCGGTCAACAGTATGACCGCCCATAGCGACCACGGCGGCCCGACATCGGTTCGTGCTTGTAGAACGCGCTGGGTGCGGGCCTGGCTGAGACTATCGAGATCGGTGAATGAGTTGGCGAGGATTGTTTTTTGGACGTCGGTCCGAGCTTGAACCTGTTCGTAGGCGGAACGCAGACTGTTTAGCGCTTGATCCGCCGGCGGATAGGACTGACCTTTCGCCGTTTCGTTCCACTCGGTCACCGCCGCTTGCTCGTATGCCAGCAGGGCATTCCGTATGCGGTCACTGTCTGGTTTGTCGAATACGTCTAGGTGACTAGCCAATTGAACCCCGGCAGCTCCTTCCGTACGTGCTCTCCCGTCTGCATCGTTGATTTGGCCCCACATAGCCGAGACGACAAAGCCGATGAAGAACGCGAAGACGAATCCGATGACCCCGAACGCGAAGCGTATGACGTCGTTGTGTTCTTCGCCTCGGAGTCCGGGAAATCTTCGGCGAAAGAACACTTGAATGAGCATCGCCAAGCCGGTTACGACGACGATTACTCCGATCAACAGCAGCCACGCCGGTAAATGGCCCACCAACCACGCGCTCACAGCCGCACCTCCCTTATGCAGTTTCCCGTCGCGCAGTAACGGGCAGAGTTCTCGACTGTAGCAATCCGGGATTCCGCCGGACATAGATGAACGCGCTAGGCAGTTCGAGGCGACGAGGACGCGCGACGCGGGCCCTTTTGATTGTTGGGCGCTAAGCGCAGCAGTTGGGGTCAAGAACGACGCACAGCGCTCCTAACGCATCGCGGTGTGGCCGGTGATAGACGTTCATTCCGCGTCGATCTGATTCCACTAGTCCCGCGCGCCGGAGTTGCCCCAGATGGTGACTTACGGTCGACTCCGTGAGGTCTAACACCTTGGCCAGGTCACCACTGTTCGGCTCGTCGGAGCCGGAGCTCAACAGGTAAGACATGATCTTTACGCGGGCAGGGTCAGCTAGTGCCTTGAGCCGAAGTGCCACATGCAGCGCGTCTTGGTCACTCATCGGCCCGGCGGCCACCGGTGCGCAGCAGACCGGCGCGGACATGTCGATAGTCGGCAGAGTCTTCGGCACGGACTCAGTGTGCCAGTGGTCTTGACATATATCAAAAAGGTGAGCACCATAGCGTGCAGCGCAATAGTTCGATATATGTCTCACAGGTAGAAGGAACCATCACCATGTCTCGCGTCCAATTGGCTCTCAACGTCGATGACCTCGACGAAGCGATCACGTTCTATTCGAAGCTGTTCAACGCCCAGCCGGCCAAGGTGAAGGACGGTTACGCCAATTTCGCCATCGCAGAGCCACCTCTGAAACTGGTGCTGCTGCAGAACCCCGGCAAGGGGGGCACCATCAATCACCTCGGCGTGGAAGTGGAGTCCAGCGAGCGGGTGTATGCCGAAATCGCCCGCCTGTCAGGCGAAGGACTGTTCACCGATGAGGAGATCGGCACCACCTGTTGCTTTGCGACGCAGGACAAGGTGTGGGTCACGGGCCCAGGCGGGGAGAGGTGGGAGGTCTACACGAAACTCGCCGACTCCGACACGTTCGGCACCAGCCCGCAGCACATGAACGATGATGCGGAGACAGGAGAGTGTTGCGGCGGCACCGCGTCTGACGATCAAAAGGTCACTGCCGCAAGTTCCTGCTGTTAATCAGCACACCAACAGATCTGCAAGCATTCCTGCGGGGGTGTCCGCCGATTTGCCTGAACTTTTCCGGCCGCGTTCATCGAGATGTCGCTTGTGCCTTGATTCGATGGCTGTCAATATCGATAGGTGTCTAAATCGCGTCTTCCGCTTATCGACAAGTCCCGGTGCGACATCGCTCCGCTAGTTCGGGAACCGTTATCCAGTCAGGCCGCAGCCGAGTTGGCCGCAATGCTCAAGGCGCTGTCCGACCCGGTGCGGCTCCGGCTCCTCAGCGTCATCGCCAGCCATAACGGTGCTGAGTCGTGCGTGTGCGACATATCGATCGGCATCGACGTGACGCAGCCGACCATTTCTCACCATCTCAAGGTGCTGCGTACGGCAGGACTGCTCGACAGCGAACGGCGTGGATCGTGGGTGTACTACCGCGTGGTTCCCGAAGCTCTGCAGAGGCTGTCACTGGTGTTAGGCGCTGACACCTTGATCGGAAGTCGATAAATGCCGACCGCAGACTTGCCCCGCCGGCTGCTTGCCGAGTTCGTCGGCACCGCCCTGCTGGTGGCGGTCGTGGTTGGTTCAGGCATCGCTGCTGCGCAACTATCCGCGAACGATGTGGGACTGCAACTCCTGGAAAACTCCATGGCCACCGGGTTCGGCTTGGCGGTACTAATTCTGATGTTCGGTCCCGTCTCCGGCGCACACTTCAATCCCGTTGTCACTGGGACTGATTGGCTGCTTGGTCGCCGGTCGTGCACTGGCATCTCAGGTAGTGACGCCATTGCCTACGTCGTCGTGCAGGTGATCGGCGGGGTCGGCGGTGCGTGGTTGGCCAACGTCATGTTCGATCACCGAGCGTTCGAACTAGCCACGAAAGATCGCATTACGACCGGACATCTCATCGGAGAGGTGGTCGCGACCGCAGGCCTAGTCGCATTGATCTTCACCTTGGCGCGAACCGGCCGCGCAGGTCTTTCCGCAGCGGCTGTGGGTGCCTACATCGGAGCCGCGTACTGGTTCACGAGTTCAACGGCGTTCGCAAACCCAGCCGTAACGGTCGGGCGCATCTTCTCGAACAGCTTTGCCGGCATCGCACCAGGCTCCGCGCCCGGGTTCATCGTGGCCCAAATTGTTGGCGCCCTGATCGGTCTGGTGCTCGTTCTCTTCCTTTATCCCGACGCGGCCAAGACTGCAGACGAAGTCGTCGTATCCCATCGCCCCAAAGCCTCGCCAACGAAGCTTCAAGACGACCGCAGGAGTTCGACATGACCGATTCGCCGGTAACGCATCATCTCCGCCGCGATCTGTCCATCGATCAGCACGTTGCCATCAAGGCGGCTGCCACGCGGCTCGAGCGCGATTTCGAGGACACGTTTGGTGTGGAAACAATTGAACGCTTTCTACATTCGTCGTACGCCCAATTCGCAGGTCGCGCCAGCGTCCCGAATTTCCTTCCGCTGCTTGCTGAACGCTTCGCACGCCAACGTCTCAACGCCCTGGCGCGAGTCGAGGGCAAGGTGACGGACGGCAAGCCCACCGTGCTGTTCTTGTGCACGCACAACGCTGGGCGGTCCCAGATGGCTCTCGGATACTTCACCCATCTGGCCGGAGAAGCTGCCGTTGCCTGGTCGGGGGGGTCAGAACCCGGTGACGAGATCAATCCCTCGGCCATCCAGGCGATGGCAGAGGTGGGAATCGACATCACCGATGAGTTCCCTAAACCATGGACCGGCGAAATCGTCCAGGCCGCTGACGTTGTCGTCACCATGGGCTGTGGCGACGCCTGCCCGATCTTCCCCGGCAAGCGGTACGAGAATTGGGAGTTGCCCGATCCCGCTGGACAATCGGTCGAAGCAGTTCGGCCCATCCGCGATGAAATCGAAGAGCGCGTCCGCCGACTGCTCACAGACCTCGGCGTCACCGAGCACCGCTGATCAACGGTGCTCATCAACCAGCCACCAAACCATCTGTGTTGTTCGTTCGGCTGCGCCACGAACAGCGGCAAGTCTCAGATGGCTGCTCGACCGATGCGCAAGCTCGCTCGTGATTCAGTGCGCGTCTATTCCGCTGCGACCAAGCCAGGTAACGGCATCAACGCACCGTCGGCCGAGTCACTGTTGCCGCCAATTCAGCGTATGAGGATGAATTGCCCGCTATTATTCGCCGAACCGGTACTTCAGGACCGAGCGGGACGACGCCAGCAGGTCGGAGAAGCGGATGAAGGACATTCTGATCGGCGTCGCTGTTTTCGCGATCATTTTCGGCGGCGCGTTGCTTGGGATGTTCCTCGGGAAAGTACTTCCCGATCAGCATGTGAGCACCGAGTCTCGCGACGCCATCAGAATTGTAATGGGCATGCTGGCAATGCTATCGGCAGTGGTGCTCGGTCTTCTCACCGGCTCCTCCATGACCTCCCTCGGCGAGAAGGAGGGTGAATTACGTAGCGCAGGCGTGCAATTCATCTTGCTGGATCGAACGTTGGCCGAGT
>JBKPSU010000153.1:0-15344 GCA_046735135.1 Actinomycetota bacterium | reverse complement strand
GCTGGAGACCGTCATGTTGGTGCCCGTGCGCGGGCCGATGACCGCGGTGGGCAGCGCGGCCAGCGTGCCGACGGCGGTACCGACCGCCATCGAGGTGACCGTCTGCCAGAAGCTCAGCCCGAACAGGATCGCGAACGCGCCGAACACGACGTTAGTCCACGTGAGGTTTGCGCCGAGGAAGACCGCGCCCAGGTTGCGCGGCCGGGAGTCGCGGGCGTCTTCGGGTAGGTACTCGACACCTGCTGCTTCGACTGCGCCGACGCGGTCCTCGGTCAACTCGGCGGCGCCGGGGAGTGTTGCGGTCATGAGCTACTCGATTCGCCTTGTTGATGGGTAGATCAATAGTGTTGATGTAGTGTTCAATAAGAATTGGAATTCGTCAATAGGAGGAGAAAAATTGACCCTCGACTCCGTTTCCTCACGAGTGCGCTCGTCAGTCGACATCCGGGACGCCAAGCGCAAACTGCCCGCTGAGCGCCGCGGTGAACTGCTGGCCAAGGCCGTGGAGATCAGCGCGGCGGAGGGCTTGTCCGCGGTCACGCTGCGTCGGGTGGCCGCCGATCTCGGCGTCACGCCCGGCCTCGTCAGCCACTACTTCTCCTCGGCGGAGCAGCTCATCACCGCCGCGTTCACCACAGCCGCCGTCGCCGATCTGACCGAGGCGCGGTCGCGGGTGGCTGCTGCGGAAACGCCGACCGGCAAAATGGACGCGCTGATGGACTACGTGCTCGACGCCTCAAGCGAGGACGCCAGCGCCCTGTGGCTCGACGCGTGGAGTCTGGGTCGCCGCAACGACCCGCTTGCCGCGGCGGCCAACGCGCTGACCACCGAGTGGCTGGAGTGCATCGCTGGCATTGTTTGCTCGGGCGTCGATGCCGGGGAGTTTCTCGTGGCAGACGCGGGTGTTGCGGCGCGGCGGCTGTTGACCATGATTGACGGTCTCGGTGCGCAGATGGTGGTGCGCGCCGTCCCGTCCGGCGAAGCCAAGCACATCGCGCGGTCGTATTTCACCGCCGAGCTCGGTATCGACAGGCGGGATTGAGCGAACTCGCTTTTTGCGTCCTCAATTACCAGAATCGTCACCGCTTGGGCCCTATGCTTAGCGCGTAAAACAGTCCATGACCGGCGGAGGGGCGCGTGGCCTGGGCAGAGGCATTGACATGACCGGCGATCAGCTGACGGGACGCGACAGCGAACTCGGCGCGATTCGTCGTGCGCTGAGTGGCACCGGCAACTACTCCGGTGTGGTGATTTGCGGGGCGGCGGGCGTCGGAAAGACGCGTCTGGCCCGAGAAGTGGTTGCCCGTGCGCGGGCGGCGGGCGAACGGACCAACTGGATCACCGGCACCGAATCCGCCAGGCCGTTGCCGCTCGGCGCATTCACAGGGTCCATCACCGAATCGTCGGGGTCGATGCCCGATGTCGGCCGTCTCATCAATTCCTTTGTCGCACAACAGCGGCAGGGCAAGGTGCTGATCGGAGTCGACGACGCGCATCTGCTCGACGGGTTGTCAGCACACGTCGTGCACCAGCTTGCGCAGACGCGTGGGCCGCGCCTGGTCGTCACGGTGCGCTGCGGCGAAAGCGAACCCGACGCGGTGACGGCGCTGTGGAAGGACGGTCTTCTCGCCCGGCTCGATCTCGAGCCGCTGTCCGAGGCGGGCACCCGCAGCCTGATCGAGACGACTCTCGAGGGTTCGGTCGACGCACGCAGCGCGAAGCGGTTCTGGAAACTGACTGGCGGCAACGCGTTGTTCCTACGCCAGCTGTTGAAGGACCAGGTCGACGCGGGACGGATGCGCAAAATCGCGGGCGTCTGGATGTGGGACGAGCGGGTGGCGGTGTCCCAGAGCATCACGGACATGGTTGGACGCCAGCTGGGCGAGCTGTCCGACGGCGTTGCGCTGGTGGTCGACACGCTGTCGCAGTGCGAACCCTTGGCCGTGGACGTGTTGTGCAAGGTGGCCGAGCGCACTGACCTGGAAGCGGCCGAACGGCTGCGCCTTGTCAACGTTGAGCGGTCCGGCAACGAGCGCGTGGCCCGGTTGGCGCACCCGCTCTTCGGTGAGCTGCGGCGGGCAGGCGCAGGCGAGATGTATCTGTCACGCATCCGGGGCAAGTTGGCGGAGGGGCTCGGCGACAGGCCCGACGAGGACATGCAGTCCACCGTGCGCAGAGCACTGCTGACCCTCGAATCGGACCTTTCCCCGGACCCCGGGCTGTTCGTTGACGCTGCACGCTTCGCAATGACGCTGCTGGATCTCGAGTTGGCCGACCGATTCGCTTCGGCCGCAGTGAAAGCCGGCTCCAGCGATGCGCCCGAGGTGCAGGTGATGAACCTGGTGCTGCGGGGTCGCGGCGACGAGGCCGAGAAATTCCTGCAGGAGATCACCTCCGACGGCCACCAGGACGCACACCGATGGTCGACCGTGCGGGCGGCCAACCTGATATGGAGTCTTGGACGCCCAGCCGACGCCTCGGCCATCCTCAAGGACCTGGCGGCGGGACCGGAGACGCACGCTCAAACGGCGTCGCGGCAAGCGGTGGAAGCGTGCGTCGACGCGGTGTCCTGTCGTAACACCGTTGCTGCCGAAAAAGCAAGGGCCGCCATGGGTTCGGCAGAGCTCGACGACTTCCACGCCATGATGGCGTCTTTCGCGCTGACGATGGCGCTGGGTGCGCTCGGTCAAGCCGACGAACTCACGGCGGTGGCCGAGGAGACCCTGAAACGCGCGTCGACATCGTTCCAGACGTCCCACATGCGGTTCTGGTACGGCGGCGTGTACGCCCGAGCGTGCCGGCTCAACGGCCGTATCGACGAGTGTGTCGCCATCGCCAGGCGGCTGTCGGAGTCGGCGAAGGATGTGCCCGGCCTCGCATACGCCAACCTGGCATCCCTGGTCGGGCACGCCCGCCTGGTTCGCGGCGATCTCCCCGGTGCCCTCAAGATCCTGCACGAGGCGCTCGCCGGAGTCGAACACCACTCTGTCACAACGGGTTTGCGCTTCGCCAGTCGATTCTCGCTGACCGAGTGCCACGCCAAACTGGGGCAGGCCGCCGAAGCGGAGGAAGTATTCGCCGAGGCCAAGGACCGCGTGCCGCCCGAAAACGTGTACATGCACACCGCCCTTGCGCTGGCCGCAGGCTGGTCTCTGGCCGCCAACGGTTGCCTGACCGACGCCGTCGAAGTCGTGCGCGGTGCTGCCGCGGAGGCGCGTGACCGGGGCCAGCCGACACACGAACTGGCCTGTGTGCAGGTCGCGGCGCAGTGGGGCGACGCATCGATGGCTGACCGGGCGCGCGAACTGGCGGCCGAGTTGTCGCTACCGCTCGCAGATGCCGTGGCGCGACATGCTCAAGCACTTGCGGCCAGGGACGGTGAGGGACTGCTCGCGGCCTCGAACGAGTATCAGGCGCTCGGCGATCGCGTGACGGCCGCAGATGCGGCGGCGCAGGCGGCGGTGGCCTTCTCGCAGGCTCAACAGCGCAGGCGCCGGTTGTACGCCGCCGCGATCGCTCAGGGGCTGTCCGACGAGTGCGGCGGCATCAGCACCCCCGCGCTTCGGAGTCCAACGGGTCATCCGCTGACCGAACGACAGCGCGAAATCGTCGAGTTGGCGGTCGCAGGCATGTCCAACAAGGACATCGCGAAGCGCCTGTACATGTCGGTGCGCAGTGTGGAGGGCCACCTGTATCGCGCGTGCCAGCGCGTGGGGGCCAACTCACGCGAGGAGCTGGCCAGGATCATCAGGAAGGGCCCGACGGCCACCGACTGACCCGGGCGCCCCACACCGGAACTCCGGCGATGCTGCCGACGGTTTACGGGTAACCGAAGAATTGTAACCGGGCGTTCAAACTTATTGCGCCAGACGGGATTTCAGACACGTCGAGTTGCAGGCGCTGCGGCGGTGTGGGTAGCATGGGAGTCAGCGAAGGGGAGTAGCCCCAAATCGGGTAATCGACATACTGGTCCTGCGGGACCCGGTTCCCGAACCGGCCGAGCAACCGGTGGGTGAGACCTTCGGCCGTACGAACCGTTTTCGGTTGTCGGCCGGAGGCATCACCGAAGATCTCTCCGAACGGCAGCCACGACCGAGGAGCCGTTGGTGTTCGCAGCATTGCTGCTGAGTTTCGCCGTCATCTTCGTGGCTGAGATGGGCGACAAATCTCAGCTGATGGCGATGACGTTCGCGCTTCGCCACCGCTGGTGGGTGGTGCTCGGCGGCATTACCGCCGCGACCACCGCGGTACACCTGATCTCGGTCGCGGTGGGCCACTATCTGGGTGCGGCCCTGCCGACCCATCTGCTGGGCATCCTCGCAGGCGTCGCATTCGTCTTCTTCGGCCTGTGGACGCTGCGGGGTGACCGGCTTTCCGACGACGAGGCGACGCGCGCGCAGCGTTCGAGCGCGCCCGCGTTCTTCGCGGTCACCTCCGCATTCCTACTTGCCGAGCTCGGCGACAAGACGATGCTCGCGACGGTGACGCTGGCCGCAGACCACGACTGGGTCGGCGTGTGGATCGGCTCCACACTGGGCATGGTGGCCGCCGATGCGCTGGCCATCGTCGTCGGCGCGACCGCAGGCAAGCACCTGCCCGAGCGGTTCATCCAGCTCGCCGCGGCGGCGCTGTTCGTGGTGTTCGGCGTCTACATGCTCGTCGAGGGCTTCTTCCCGGCTGTTCCAGTAGCCGCGATCGTCGCCGTAGCCGTCGGTGCCGTCGTGATCGTCGGCGTGGCTCTGCGCGCACTGCCGCAACGATTGCGGCCGCCCGTGATGCGGCCCGAGCCGGCGTCGACGTCGACCCCCATCGATGTGTAGCGCTCAGAAGCCCTCTGTCAGAACGCGGTCCAGCGTGTCGGCGTAGAAGTCCGCCGCCTCGATGTCGATGCACAACGGTGGCTTGGTCTTGAGGATGTTCATACGGTCACCGGTCGGCTGTATCACGACACCGAGTTCGAGCATGCGGTTGCAGATCGCCGCGGTTTCCTCGACGGCTGGTTCGAGGGTGTCGGGGTCGCGGATCATCTCGACCCCGAGGTACAGCCCGATGCCGTGCACTGTGCCGATGATCGGGTGCTTGTCCTGCAGCGCTTGCAATCTCGCCTTCAGATGGGCGCCGACCCGTGCGGCGTTCTCCTGGAGCCGTTCGTCGCGCAGCACATCGAGCACTGTGATGCCGATCGAGCACGACAGCGGACTTCCGCCGGTCGACGAGAAGAAGTAGCCCTGGCTGGAGAACTCGTCGGCGATCTCCCGGCTGGTGATCACCGCGCCCAGCGGCGAGCCGTTGCCCGTGGACTTCGCGACCGACACGATGTCGGGGATCACATTCTGCTGCTGAAAGCCCCAGAACCAGTTGCCGAGCCGGCCGTATGCGACCTGGACCTCGTCGGCGATCGCCAGACCGCCGCCCGCCCGCACCGCCGCATAGACCTGCTCCAGGTAGCGATCGGGCAGCGCCATGCCGCCCGCGTTTCCGTACACCGGCTCTGCGATGAAGCCGGCGGGCGGCCTTCCGTCCGCGATCAGCCCTTCAATCTGTGCGACCGCTTCACCGGCGTATCGGCTGGCGTCGGCGCCGCGGAACTTGCCACGGAAGCTGTTCGGCGATTCCACGGTGTGCACCCAATCCGGCCGGGTGGCAAGCGCATTCGGATTGTCTGCCGTCGAGGTGGACACCGCGTCGGTGGCATATGTCCAGCCGTGATAGGCCTCGCGCACCGCGACGACGTCGCGCCTGCCGGTGGCCGCCATCGCAAGCCGTATCGCCAAATCGCTTGCCTCCGAACCGGAGTTCACCAGAAACACGGTGTCCAGCGGCTCGGGCAGCATGGCGGCCAGCCGCTCGCTGTACTCGACCACCGCCTCGTAGTTGAAGCGCGAGTTCGTGTTCAGCTTCCGCAGCTGACGAGCGGCGGTTTCGGCAACTCGCGGATGCGCGTGCCCGAGCACCGTGACGTTGTTGACCATGTCGAGGTAACACCGTCCGGCCGTGGACATCAGGTAGTGCCGCCAGCCGCGTTCGATCTGCGGCGGCCTGGCGTAGTAGTGCTCCTGGACCGGCGCAAAGCTCTCGTCGCGTCGCGCCAGAAGATCGTGTGCACGGCGATCGTCGGGTAGACGGGGCAGGCCGAGCAGCGGGCGTGGGTCGAGGCTGAGCGCCAGCCAGCCCTTCGACAGTTCCGCGGTACTCAGCAGCGGAGCTTGCGGTGCGCCCGCGGGCCGCACACCCAGTTCGGCCCACCGGCCCGGCGACAAGTCCGCAATCGGTTCTCCGGCGCGCACCCGATCGGCGGCGGCGAGCGTCACACCGGCAAGCGTGAGCTCGTGGTCGCGACCGCGGACGGTGACGCTGTCGTATGTGCGATCGACCACCTCGCCGTCCCACGGCGCCACCGCGTGCGTGACGGTAGCGGGCCACAGGCTGATGCCGGTGGCCACCACGTCAGGGCTGTCCTGGCTGAGCCGTTTGGCCCGGCTCAGCCGGGGCTCGCCGAACCTGGTGACGACCAGCGCGGCACCGTGATCGACTGCGTCCCTTGCGAGTTCACTCTCGATGTCGGCCGGCAGCCAGCCGCCCGGCTCGAAAGCCGTGTCGTAGGCGTCGGACTGTGAGGACAGGTCGAGGGTCACGACCGTGGCCGGATCGAGCCCATCGATGAGCACGGCTCCGACGCCGGCGTCCGGCTCGTCAGCCAACCCGAGTTCCTTCTTGATCAGCGCCGTCATTACATCGATCGGCAGCGATGTGGCCTGCTCGAACATCCGGATTTCGCCCCCGGTCTGTTCGGTGACGTACGCGTTGCCGGGGTCGAGGGTGGCCTGTTGTGCCCCGCTGACGATCAGCACAGCGGTGCGCAGCACCAGCATCGGCCACAGTGCCTCGGCCTCCTTCGCCGACAACGGTCTGATGGCGTGGAATGCCCGCACCCCGGGCAGAATCGACGTCGGATCGCTTCCCGGATGTCCGAGCACCGACGAGACCGTGATCGCCAACTCGGACACCGCCCAGGTGTGCGACAGGTCGCCGAAGTCGATGACGCCGTCCGGGCGGACTGCGCCGTCTGCACCGCGGGAGACGACGACGTTGGCGTCGGTGAGGTCGAGGTGGGTCGCCTGCCGGGGCAGGCTGTCGGCCAGCGGCTGTATTCGCGACCACGCGGCCGCCGACGCGGCAGCGGCCAGGTCTCGGCGTTCGGGATCGCTTACATGCGAACACAGTTGCGCCACAACGTCGGCGCCGTAGCGCAGGTCCCACTGCAAGGCGCGATCGAGTCCAGGATGGTCGAATCCGGCAAGCGCGCGGCTGACCCGCCCGGCCATGTCACCCAGCCTCGCGACGGTGGCAGGCGGCAGATAGCCGGAGTCGTACAGTGTGCCGCCCGGCAGATACCGAAGCAGTCGTACGTATGCGGTGCCGTCCAGCAGTCCCGTCAACGTGGTGCACTTTTCGCCCGCCACGTTGGGCAGGGGTACGGCGATGCGAAGTGCGGGCTCCGCATTGGCGATCAGGTCGGCGGCAGTGTCCTGCGCCTCCAATTCGGTTGCGTTGAAGGCGGGATTGGCGATCTTCAGCACGCCGAGGATGTCGTCGTTTCCGTCATGGATGATGAAATTGCAGTCCTGGTTGCTGCCGAGCTGTTTGGCCCGCGCGCGAAGGCCGTAATGCTCCGCGACGATCTGCTCAGCCTGTGCTTCAGTGACCTCGGGTCCCGGTAGCTCAGGCTCTTCGAGGAAGTTGAAGCCGACGGTTCGGCGTGAAGTGCTCACCGGTCGACGAACTGAACAACGACTTCGCTGAACGCGTCGTTGTCATCGCCTGCCGCGGTGTGCCCGGCGTCGGACAGCTCGGCGAACTCGGCGTGCGGCACTGTTTCCAGGAAGTGCTTTACGCCCTCCTCGCTGACCACGTCGGACAGCCTGCCCCGAATCAGCAGGATCGGGATGGTCAGAGCGATAGCCGCCTGCTCGAGCATTTCCGTGCGGACGAAGGAGTCATCCGACGGCACGGTCAGGAACGCCGGATCCCAATGCCAGTGCCAGCGGCCGTCACGGAACCGCAGATTCTTCTTCAGGCCTTCCGGGCTGCGCGGTTTCGATCGGTGCGGAAGATAGGCGGCAACGGCGTCGGCGGCTTCGTCGAGAGATTCGAAACCGTCGAGTCCGCTGGCCATGAACTCCCGGATGCGCGCACTGCCGTCCTTCTCATAGCGCGGCACCACGTCGACGAGCACCAGCTTCGTCACCTTGTCCGGGCCTGCTTGATAGGCCACCGGGAGGGCGGTCATGCCGCCCATGCTGGCCCCGATCAAGATCGTCGGGCGGCCGATCTGCTCCAACACCGCCAGAGTGTCTCCGACCAGTGCGTCGACGGTGTAGTTCGCATCAGGCGCGCGGTCGCTGTCCCCGTGCCCGCGCGAGTCCAGCGCGATCACGTGCAAACCCTCGTCGGCCAGGATCTGGCCGGTGCTTTTCCAGGAGAACCGGTTCTGTCCACCGCCGTGCAGAAAGAGCACCGACGACCGGTTGGCGGCCGACTCGGCATCGCGGTTCCACTCGTCGGCGATGAGGGTGAGGCCGTCGACACCCTGAAACTTCACCGTTTGCAGTTCGCTCTGCCCAGTGCTCACCGACGTCCTCTCAGGCCTACCCCCGAGCTCACGTTAACTCAGCGGAAAACCCCCCATTTACGGACGGTGACCAATATGGGTGCCGGGCGCCTCCCTACAATCTGCGATCGTGCAGCCCGACTCGCCGACCACCGATGACCGCCAAGCCATCATCGATGCTGCCTACGTCTGCCTGTCCGAGCCGCACACCGGTCCGATCCCGGTGGCCGCGATCCTGGAGCGGTCGGGTCTTTCGACCAGGGCGTTCTACCGACACTTCGTCTCGAAGGACGAGCTGTTCCTCGCGATGCTCCGCCAGGAGGCCGATGCATTGGCGGCGCGCCTGGACCGTGTCGCCGCTGAATCGCCCGACGATCCGCGCAAGCAACTGGCGGCGTGGGTCGAGATGATGTTCGCGCTGGCCCTCGACCCGCAGCTGCGTATGCACCTCACGGTCATCGACTCGGACGAAGTCCGCGCCGCCAAGGGATATCGCGACACTCGCGAACGCCTGCATACCGACCGGGAGCGCTCCCTCGAGCAGATTCTTCAGCGCGGTCGCGACGACGGGTCGTTTCCGTTGACCGACCCGCAGCGAGACGCGGTCGCGATCAGCGCGGTGATCAGTCGCGAGTTGACGATCGCGGCACCAGGCGATCCCGAGGGCCTGCGGCAATCACAGGCCCGCGTCATCGATTTCGCATTGCGGGCCCTCGGCGCCGAACGGCCATCGCGATGAGTTTCGGACACCGGCCGGGTCTGCACGGGAAAGAACGCAACAGATAGGAGCGCCCAAATGCCGGTTATCACAACCTCGCTGTGGTTCGACGACAACCTCGAGGAGGCCGCCGAGTTTTACACCTCCATCTTTCCGAACTCGTCGATCGAAGAACTTCACCGAATCACTGAGGCCGGACCGGGTGAGCCGGGAACGGTGCTGTCGGGCATCTTCGTGCTGGACGGCGCGCGCTTCATGGGGATCAACGGCGGGCCGCACTTCCACTTCTCCGAGGCGGTGTCGTTCATGGTGCAGTGCAAGGACCAGGACGAGGTCGACTACTACTGGGACCGACTGGTCGACGGGGGCGAGGAATCTCAGTGCGGCTGGCTCAAGGACCGGTTCGGGCTGAGCTGGCAGATCACGCCGAACCGGTTGTTCGAGCTGATCAGTGATCCCGATGGGGCACGAGCCGCTGCCGCCACCAAGGCGATGCACGGCATGCGCAAGATCGTCATCGCCGAATTGGAGGAGGCCGCCGCCAACGCGTAAGCCGTTGGCGCTCAGGTTGTCAGGCGCGCGACCCACTCGATGGTGGCGTCACTGACCTCTCCGACTTCGTTGGGGCCGTCGCACGCGGTCACCATCAGCGACGCCTCGGACATGATCGCGATGAGGATGCGAGACAGCAGCTGCCCACGTTTTGACGCGCCCACATCGAGCACGCCCATCCACCGGTGAAAGAAGGTCAGCGAGTTCTTGCGCCGGAGTCTTTCGAAGCCGGCGGGGACGTCACCGGAGGCGATCATCATCGCCGCGCGCCGATTGGCCCAGATCGCGTCGAGGTATGCGCGGGTATGCACGGCGAACGCTTGCCGGCTGTCCAGATCTGCGGATCCTTGCGCGGCCTCGGCTATCTGTCGCTCGACGTCTGCGGAGAGTCGATCGTAGATCGCGAGAAAGAGTTCCTTCTTGCCGCCGAAGTGGTGGTAGATGCTGCCGATGCTGGCGCCGGAGTGCTCGACGATGTCGGCCATGGTTGCCGCGGAGAAGCCGCGCTTGCTGAACACCAGGGTCGCCGCGTCGAGAATGCGCTGTTGAGTGGCGTCGGTCCTTGCCCAACGCCGCGTGGGCGTCGTCATATGGACACGCTAGCGCTTTGCCCATAATTATTTGAAACTTTGTTCTAGAAGAATCGCCGGCATTCTTTTATTTCGTTGGCCCACCAGTGGCCGACGGGTGCTTCCCAGGTTGCGGCACGTACGTTGGACCGGACGAGCATGCGTGTATGCGGGCCGACGCGGCCGGTGGCACCACAGAGAGGCGAACATGGCAGACGATGCTGCTGCCCCGGAGGGGGAACTGAGCGCGGGCTCCTCGGAGGCCGACAAGACTGAGGTCGCGGAGGAAGCCGAAACCGACACCGCCGACGACGACTCCGCCCACGAGGGTTCCGGCGACGCTCCGGCGCCCGCGAAGCGCCGGATGTCGCATGTTCGGCTCGCCATCCTCCTCGGGCTGGTGGCTGTCGTGGCCCTCGCCGGGCTTTGCGGATGGCTCGGATTCCGCGCATACGAGTCGCGCAAGGCGGCCGACGAGCGCAATCTGTTCCTCCAGGTCGGACGACAGGGCGCGTTGAACCTGACCACGATCGACTTCGAGCACGTCGACCAGGACGTGCAGCGCGTTCTGGATTCCTCGACGGGATCGTTCTACGACGACTTCGATGCGCGGGCGCAGCCTTTCAAAGAGGTGGTGAAGCAGGCGAAGTCGAAATCCGTCGGCACCGTCGCCGAGGCGGGCATCCAGTCGATATCCGACGACGGGGCGGACGTCCTGGTTGCCGTCACCGTCAAGACGTCCAATGCCGGTGCGGCCGAACAGGAGCCGCGGGCGTGGCGAATGCTGATCTCGGTGCAGAGGGTCGGCGACGAGGCCAAGGTGTCCAACGTGAGGTTCGTGTCGTGACCGAGAACAAGCACCTGAACGAAGAGTCCGTAGACGAGACCGAGGCCAGGGTCGAAGCCGACGCCGCCCCCGACGACACGACCGCCGAAACGCGGGGCAAGCACTCGGCGCCCGAGGGCGCCGAGACGGTCGAGGACGCCGACGAGGCCGCGGAGCCCGAGAAGCCCAAACGAAAGAGGGATTGGTCGCGCGTCGTCGCCTTCGGTGTGCTGCCCGCACTGGCATTCCTGCTCGCGATGGGCGCCGCGTTCCTGAAGTTCGTGGATCTGGCTGTTCGCGAAAGCAACACCGCCCGTGACCAATCGGTTCAGGCGGCGAAGGACAGCACGGTGGCGTTGTTGACGTACAAACCCGAGACCGTCGAAATGCAGCTGACGGCTGCCAGAGATCGGCTCACCGGCGATTTTCGGGGTCAGTACACCGATCTCACCAACAACGTGGTGATCCCCGGAGCCAAGCAGAAGCAGATCTCTGCGGTAGCCAGTGTGCCTGCAGCGGCGTCGGTTTCGGCAAATCCCAGCCATGCCGTTGTCCTGGTGTTCGTCAATCAGACGGTGACCGTCGATAGTGGCCCTCCCGCCGACACCGCGTCCAGCGTCCGTATCACACTGGACAAGATCGGCGACCGCTGGCTGATCTCGCAATTCGATCCCGTCTAGGCCGCAGTCGTGGACGAGCCGGAGTGTTTTGACGTCGCGACACCCACGGTGCAATTGCGCGCGCTGACCTGGGGTCCATCGGATGGTCCGATTGCCTTGTGTCTGCACGGCTTTCCGGATACCGCGTACGGCTGGCGGAAGATCGCGCCGCTGCTCGTCGATGCAGGCTGGCGGGTGGTCGCTCCATTCATGCGTGGATATGCGCCATCGACGATTCCGACCGATGGCAGCTATCACGTCGGTGCGTTGATCGACGATGTTCTTCAGGTGCTGGAGGCCGCGGGTCCGACCGGACGTGACGTGGTGATCGGCCACGACTGGGGTGCGGCAACGGCGGGCGGCCTCGCCGCGATGCCGGATGGACCGTTCACCAAAGCGGTGATCATGTCCTTGCCGCCGTTCACGGCGTACCAGCCGTGGGGGCGGCCGCCTGATCAGCTGTTGCTGCTCGCGCAGGTACCGCGGCAGATTCTGCGTAGCTGGTACCTCATCTACTTCCAATTGCCTTGGTTGCCGGAGGGTTCCGGTGCCCGTGTGGTACCCCTGCTGTGGCGTCAGTGGTCGCCGGGATATGAAGAAGCCGAGGATGTGGCGCTCGTCAAGGCGGCGATCGGAATGCCGGAGAACTGGCTCGCAGCCCTGACGATGTACCGGCAGAACTTCCGTTTCACCAAGCCGCCGGACGAGTACGCGGACCTTCATCGCCTGTTCTTGCGATCACCCGAGGTTCCGTTTCTTTATCTGCACGGCGACGATGACGGCGCGATGGCACCCGACTACATTCGCTGGGTCGAACAAATTCTCACGCCGGGCAGCGATGCCTTCGTAGTCGAAGAGGCGGGACACTTCCTGCAACTCGAACAGCCCGAGGTGGTGGGACGGCACATCGTCGACTTCATCGGGCGGGTCTGACGGGAGAGCCATGGCGGTGCGCCGGCTAGCAGCGGTCGATGCGCAGACGTACTGGATGTCGGCCAAAATCCCCAACGACCAGTTCCTGCTGTACGGATTCGCAGGTGTGCCCACCGATCTCGACAAAGCGATCGACGTCATCCGCGGGCGGGCCGCCGGTTGCTCGGAGCTGAGGCTGCGGGTGCGCGAAGGCAGCCCCGCCGTCTATCCGGCGTGGGTGGACGGCGACATCGACGCCGACCAGTTCACCGTGCGCGAACTCGACGACAACAGCTGGGCCGGTTGCCTTGCCGCGGTCAGCAGGCTGGCCGACGACCAACTCGACCCGCGAGCGCAGGCGTGGCGTCTGCACGTCTTTACGCCGATCGACGGCGTGCCCACCGCCTCTGGTCCGGGAACGGTGGCCGTCCTGCAGATCGCCCACGTGCTAGCCGACGGTGGGCGTTCGTCGGCGTTGGCGGCGTTGCTCTTCGGCCGTGCGGGCAGCGTGCCGTCGGTGACGACGCCGAGGCTGCGCGGAATCACGCTGCCGTGGCGCGGCTTTGCGGCCGCGAGGGCACATCGCCGGCTGGTCCGCGACACCGAAGCGGGACTGGTACCGCCGCAGGCGGAGTCGCGGCCTGCCTTGCGCACGAACTCCCGCCCCGCGGGCGCTCGCAGCGTGCGCACCCTGGTCCGGCGGCGCGACCTGTTGGCTCGGCCGACGGTGACGATCGGTGCCCTGTGTGCGGTATCCACGGCGCTCGCCGCTCACCTTCGCGAACTGGGCGAGGATCCCTCGGCCCTGGGTGCGGAGGTGCCGATGGCGAAAGCGACTGTGCGAGAAGCGCATAACCACTTCGGCAACGTCAGCGTCGGCCTGTACCCCGAGCAGGACCCAGCCGAGCGGGCCAAGCGGATCGCCGACGACCTGGCCGACCGGCGTCGGCGCGGCGAGCATCCGGGCATGCGGGCCGGCAGTCGGGCCTACGCGGCAGTGCCCGCGCCGCTGCTGCGCTGGGGCGTTGCCCAGTTCGACCCGACGGTGCGCTCGCCCACCGTGATCGGCAATACCGTGGTTTCAAGTGTCAACCGTGGACCGGCCGATCTGCGATTCGGCGAGGCGCCCGTGGTGGCGACCGCGGGCTATCCCGCGCTGTCGCCGATGATGGGCCTTGTCCACGGCGTCCACGGCATCGGTGACACCATCGCGGTCAGCGTGCATGCGGCCGAGTCGGCGGTCGGCGACGTCGACGCTTACGTCGCCCGACTCGACGCAGCGCTCCCGCGATAGTGTGGATGCGGTGGCAGACTTCGCGCACGTCGTTCTCATCCACGGCACCTGGGCCCGCGGAGATACTTTGGCTGACGCCCGTCGCGCATTCGAGGAGCGCGGCTTCACGGTGCACACACCGACGCTTCGGTATCACGAATTGCCCATCGAACAGGGCGCGGAACTGGTCGCGCCGCTTGGGTTGCGTGATTTCGCCGATGACCTTGCAGCGCTGGTGAATTCGCTTGACTCGCCTCCGTTGATCGTGGGCCACTCGCTGGGCGGTCTGCTGGCCCAACTGGTCGCCGCCAGGACCCGCCACACCGGGCTCATCGCCGCCACGCCCGCGCCGGCGAGGGCGATCTTCGCGCTCTATCCCGGCACCATACGGCTGTTCTTCGGCCACTATCTACAGCGGCGGCCGTGGGCCAAGCCGTTGTATCCGACGTCGTGGAAGCTGTTCCGGCGGTATGTGACCAACGCGACGGACGAGCCGCTCGCGCGTGAACTCTACGACGAGTTGGTTTGTGAATCGGGCCGGGTGTACTGCGAGATGGCGTGGTGGTTCCTGGATCGCGCCAAGGCATCCGCTGTCGACTCCTCGGCGCTCGCCACACCCGTGCTCGCGATCGGCGGCGGGCTGGACCGGACGGTGAATCGCCGTGTGGCGCGCGCGACGGCCAAACGGTACTCGAACGGCACCTACATCGAGATCCCTGACTCGGACCACTTGGTTTTTCACGGGAAAGCGCTGTCCGTGACGATGGGACACATCGACAAGTGGCTGGTTGCGAACAACCTGCCCACACCGGTCTAGAAACCGCGCAACAAGCCGAACGCCCAGTTCGTGCCGAATCCGCGCCGCAGCGCGAGGTGAATCCAGATCAGGGCGTACGGCTCGAGCAGCCGGGCCGGCGTGCGCGTCAACGCTGTCGCACCAGGGCCGATCGCGACGGAACGTCAAGCGGAGTTCACCGAGCACGTGGCGCCGGTGCTCGCCCGCATCCCGTCGAGGCGAATGAGCACGCCGGAGGAGGTCGCCGCCGCGGTCGTCTTCCTCGCCGGTGATGATGCCGCGAACACTCACGGTGTCGTGCTCAGCGTGGACGGCGGCTGGGCAGCGGTTTAGCGCAAGGCCCTGCCGCGAACCTAGAACAGGTTCTAGTCTTTGGAGCCATGGGATTTCTCAAGCCCGATCTGCCCGTCGTCGACTTCGCCGAATGG
>JBKPSU010000152.1:0-13953 GCA_046735135.1 Actinomycetota bacterium | reverse complement strand
GTGGCGTTGGCGGCCAAGAACTTTGGGTAGCGCATCCGAAGGGCACCGGCGAGCGGGCCGGCAAGGATACGGAGAAGTGCGATGAACCGACCGAAGAACACCGCCCATACGCCCCAGCGCGAGAACAGGTGTTTGGCCAGCACCACATGGCCGGGCCCGAAGTGGTTAGGAAAGCGCTTACCCATCCGCTCGAAAAGTGACATGCCGAATCGGCGGCCGACGGAGTATCCGATCGTGTCACCGATGATCGCCCCGAGCGTGGCCGCTGCTCCGACACCGACTGGGCTGATGTCGAGAGTGTGACGAGAGGCCAGCAGCGCCGCGCTGACGAGCGCGATTTCGCCGGGTAGCGGGATGCCGAGGCTTTCGAGCCCTATCACCCCGCCGACGACGAGATATACCGCGAGGGGCGGAATCGATTGCAACCACGCGTCGACGGACACGACGCTAAGGATGCCCTAGATCAGAATCCGTGCGGCCCCATGTCGGTGTGAGTCGCCGCGTGGGTGTCGACGTCCGCATGCGTCTGCAGTGCCTAGTGGCTTGTGTCGACCAGCGGTGTATGGCTCGACGAATCGACGGCCGAGTGATCTGGCTCGCTCGACCGCGTGGGTCGACGAACTGAGCGCCGCGTGGTCATCGATCGACGTCGACGAGTGGCTCGTGTCGATAGCACTCTGGGCGGCCGCATGCGTGCTGGTGTCCGGAGTGGAGATGACGGACCCCGTGTGGGACGTCGCGCCCGCACTGGCCGCGGTCGAACCCGTGTTGTCGATGACGTGTCCGCTCCCGGCGGTCGAGCTGTGGTCGTTGATGACGCCCTGGCCCGCGGTGTTGTGGCCGCTCAGCGTGGCCCCCTCGTTAGCGAGGATGTCGCCGTGACCGGCGGCCGAGGTGCTAACGCTCACCGCAACTCCGCCTTGCACGTTCGTATGACCGCCTGGCGTCGCCGCCTGGTTCGCCGAAGAAGTTGCCAGCGGTTCCGGCGTTGACGCCGATAGTCAGCGAGCCGTCGCCCTGCAGGTTGAAATGGCCGCTGGCGGCGCTACTTTCGTTGCCGACGAGCCCGGCCGCCGCGACATTGCCGCTCGCGGCTGCCTGCCCGCTGATCGAGGCGCCTCCCAATCCGGCAGATGCCGCACTCGTCAATCCGGCCGACGCGGCACTTGAAACCCCCGCGCTACCGAGGCCACTGCCACCGGCGCCGAATGCGGCACCGCCGCCAACCGCGGTCTGCTCGTCTACCGACACGCCACCCAGCGGGCCAGAGAATCCAGCCGCCGTGCTGTTCGAGAACCCTCCCTGAATATTCATGTTCGTGGCGCCGTTGGCACCTACGACAGAGTCGCCGACCGCAGCCCGGTCGGACGCGTTGTTCGTCGAGCGCACATCGCGACGGTCGTCGAATCCTGCGCCGCCCTGGGCTGCGGCGTGGCCACTCAGTGCGGCGTTACCACCGAACGCGGCACCGCCCTGTACTCCAGCCGCCCTGAATTCCGCCGCCGAAGCCCGCACCAGCGTGTTCTGTACCGCCCAGGTGGGCACCCTCGCGGAATCCTGCTTGGGCACCGAAATCACCGCCGACACCAAAGCCCGCACCGGCATGCTGGCCACCACCGAACTGAGCACCCTCGCCAAACCCGGCACCACCACCGAACTCACCACCAACACCAAAACCCGCACCGGCATGCTCGCCACCACCGAATTGAGCACCCTCACCGAACCCGGCACCACCACCGAACTCGCTACCGCCGCGAAGTCCTGCTCCTCCTTCCAAACCGGCTTCGAATCCGCCGCCGATCTCGAATCCGCCGCCTATTCGGGCGCCGCCGCCGAGGCCGCCGACGAGGCCAGCACCCAGTCCGACCGCGCCCTCGAGGCCTGCCTCGACTCCGCCGGCGACTTCTGCGCCAAGACCCAGTCCGGTTTCGACTCCAGCGCCGAGCCCCTTCTCGAGCCCGCCGCCGAGTCCGAGGCCGGATTCGAGCCCGCCGCCGAACCCGCCGCCCGACTCCAGGCCGACGCCTTCTTGGCCGCCGAGCGCGAACTGGTTCGAAACTGCCTGCTGCAGACTGGCAACCGGGTTGGCATCGCCGAGAGCGAGCCCGGGCACAACGCTCGAGGCCGCTGACTGCAACTGTTCGGAGGTGACACCGGATAGGCCGGCGTCCGCCAACGCCGCCTCGGGATTTGCGGCGAACTGCTGCGCAGCGACCTCGTTGTTGAACAGATCGAAGATGAACTGGATGACGGAATCCATGCGGAAAGGCCTTTCGCGTTGGGTTGAGGGGGCATTGCCGGATTCACGCGGTCACTTCCAGCCACGCTACGAACCGCTATCCTCGGCGGGCAGGGGGTGAGCACCCGTGCTTAATGGCCGTAACACTGGGGGATGCCGGCCAGCCCCGATAGGGGATACACGGGGTATCGGCACGAGATTGCCAACACATTCACAGCAGGAATCGGTGTTTCTGGCTTGCCGTTGGCTTCGTTTGGTGGTCCGCTCAGCCGCGGTCAACGTCACTGAGATTGTGAATTTCTGTACCACAGGATGAAATACGTTGCACCGCAGGGTGATACGACCGCGGGTAGCGGCGTATGGCGGTGACCGGCATTAGCCTCCATAGGCCTCAGCGGGCATGCATCGCCGGTTAACCGCTTCCCAGGCTCTTCGATCCGAGGCGGAGAACACGAAGAACATACGAAGGGGCAAGTTCGCTAGCGCGGTCCTTAGCGTGTACCCATTGAGTGCGAACATCGTTCCTCGGGAGTAGCACCGTGCGGCCGCAGTCTGCCGCCGTTTCTTTCAGAGCGCTCGGCGCCTATGGGTGCCTAGCGTCGTTGGCCAAAAGCCCGGCGGCGGCGGTGCGCCAGATGTCACGTGTTTTCGCCGAGCCGATCGGGGGCATCCCGGAGCCCATGGACAAGCTGACCGGCCTTAAGCACGCGCAACAGCGGATAGTCAAAGTTCAGCGGCGCGTGTGGCTGACTCAGGCACTGATGTGGCCGACGGTGATCGCAGCGGGAGTGCTGACGGTCGGCGGGCTCGTATGGTTCCTGCGGTACCGGAGCGCCGGTGGTCGGCACGAGATGCCGGACTTGCCGGGAGCACACGAGGCGGGAACTGTGCACGTCGAGCCCGACGGCCGGCTGTCGCAAGCGTGAGAGTCGAGTGCATGCGCGCTCGCATTGGCAGACGATCGCCCATAATCTCGAATTCACCGGGTCCGCGGCCTCGCGCAGTACTCCATACAGGTCAGAGGCAAGGCTGCCGATCAAGTCAACCAAGTAGGTCATGGCGGCCTCCGCAGTGGGATGATTCGTTGGATCCTCCGTCAACGCAGAGGCTCGTGTTTCTGATCAAAAATGCGCTCGGTGGAGGACCCTACGGCTCGTAATCCGTTGTGCACCAACGCTCCTATACGTGTGCCCACGCAGTGATCATGGGCGGCAGGATGGCAATGGCATCGTTGTCGGCCAGTTCCTGTCGCAGTCGAGCCAGAAGGGTGTCCCGTTCTATCAAATCGTCAGACGCCGTTCCGAGTCGCCGGGCCATCGGAAACATCGACCGCCACACGTCGACCACGAGGCGCAAGATCTCGTTTTCATCGGGTCCACCGAGTGCTCCCCCAACGTCAGCCGTGGCCTCAGACCAGCTCGCGCGAATAGCACGTGCAGGCGCCTGCCGAAAGCCGGATCGACACCCATCCTCGAAAGGTCTCGGATATAGCGCTTTTCAATGCGCTCCACAGTGGTAAGGCAGGAATGGTACCCGCTAGCGTGATGTCGGATTCGACAAACGCCACGAGCCCGCCAGGCCGCACCTGACGAGCGAGGTGGCGCAGCGCAGCGACCGGCTCGGGCAGGTGCATGAGGATGAATCGCCCGACCACGGCATCGACAGGCTCGTCCAGAGCGATGTCGTCAATCGCGCATTGTTGAAACTGGATCTCGCATGCAGCCAGCTGTGCGGCGCGGGCACGGGCGAGCTCGACAACATCTGCGGCGTCTACAGCGATGACCGTCCCGGTTGGTCCGACGAGCCGAGACGCCGCCATGGCGACATCACCGGGGCCACAGCCGACGTCGAGCAACCGCATGCCCGGGCTGCAGACCGGCGGCGGTCAGTGCATGTTCGGTGTGGTGGTGGTAGATGCGGTCCACTCGGCCCGCCCCAAACCGTGCGAGGGCGCCGGTACGCGACTATTCGCGCGAATTCGCCGCCCAGCGCAACGGCGTGTCAAACTTCACACTCCCGTACGCTGCGCTACTGCGACCCGCGTTCATCGGTGCCATGATCCGCAATAGCGGAGCCACACAGACAGGCCACCCTGCCGAGCCCGCAGCGCGGCGCCATCTTCATGCGACAGCGTCAGCGTAGCTGGCTAGCAGGAGACGCAACCTGCGTCGTCCGCGATGTATTCGTGAGCCGACGGTTCCCATGGGGGTTCCCATGATTTCCGCGATCTCGTGGCACGCCAAGCCCTCGATATCGGCGTAGTAGACCGCTTGCCGAAACTCGTCGGGCAATGCCAGCATCGCAGCCCGGATCTTGCTGTTCGGCAACGATTCCAGCGCCTGGTCTTCCGCTGAGTGCAACCCCGTTGGCCCGAGGCGAACGAACTCGCTCAATTGCTCTTCGGTGAATTCGGCGGTCGCACACTCTTTCGGCCGCCGCTGCTTCTTGCGGTATATGTTGATGTAGGTGTTGGTCAGGATTCGGTTCAGCCACGCATTCAGATGAGTTCCCTGCCGAAATTGATGAAAACTCGTGTAGGCCCTAATCATCGTGTCTTGCAGCAGATCCTCCGCGTCGTCATGGTTGCGCGTCAGCCGCAAGGCATGGCGGTAGAGCGACTCCCGAAGTGGAACGACATCGTGTGCAAACCGTTCGTGCAAACGTCGGCCGTTGGTGTCAGCGGGTGTATCGCCGACCGATTGCCGATCGGCTGCCCGCGCGACGGTAGCGGGCGTGCCGACGCTGCGATCCTCGCCGGGTCGGGGTAAACCTCCACGACGATGAGCCGGTCCGAGGCTCACTGACCGGACGCAGTGTTCGAGCCGCGTACCCGAATCGGTGCGCGGCGGGGTATCCGTTTGCACTTTCTCAGACTGCCTTCGCGGGCGCAGCGATGTCTTCCGGGCTAGCGCCTGTCGACACCCGCCGTCAGCAGCAGTGGCTTATAGGTGCTGGCACCAAGGGCCGGTCAGAACGACTGAATACCCGAAGGTTTAGCAGCTAGCACCCATGGCAGCACCACATGCGTGAGAGACACTGAAGGGATGGCATCTGAAGTGAAGGAGCTGCGCTGCATAATTGTCGATGACAATCCCGCCTTCATCGAGGTCGCGACGAGGCTTTTGGAGCGTGGCGGCATCTCGATCATCGGTGCTGCCTCGACGATCGCTGAGGCAGTCCAGCGGGTAGAAGAGTTGCGCCCCGATGTCACGCTCGTCGACGTTGATCTCGGCGGCGAAAGCGGCTTTCATCTCGCCGTGGAGCTGCATCGGCCCGATTCCAATGGCGGCCCCAAGATCATCCTGACCTCAGCGCACTCTGAACATGACTTCGCCGACATGATTGCGGCGAGCCCCGCTGTTGGGTTCTTACCCAAAGCTGACCTGTCTTCGGATGCCATCCACGAGTTACTCGCCACCAGCTAAGACGGTACATGCGGGCTGTTACTCGATCCTGACGCGCCCGCGGCACTTGCCTTGACGATCGCAGGCTGCCCGGCGCAGCGCGAAGGTACTCATCGACGAGGTGTCGGAGACGCCGAAGTAGCGGCGGTGGATTCGGGACGTGCCGGCGGAGCCTCCAGAAACGCGATCACTGCTCGGACCCGCCGGTGGTCGTTCGCGGTTTCTGGCAGGTTGAGTTTGGTGAGGATGCTGCTCACATGTTTCTCGACGGTGCCTTCAGCCACCCACAGTTCGCGTCCGATACCTGCATTGGAACGTCCCTCCGCCATCAAGGCGAGCACCTCGCGTTCCCGGGTGCTCAGCACGGCCAGCGGATCGTGACGGCGTCGTTCAGATACCAGCTCCTTGACGAGTTCCGGGTCGACGACCGTTCCCCCTCGCGCGATGCGCTTGAGGCTGTCGATGAAGTCGGCCACGTCCCCTACTCGGCTTTTGAGCAAGTACCCGGCCTTCTGTCCGCCTTCCAGGAGATCCATCGCGTGCTCGACTTCGACGTGCGCCGACAGCACCAGAATGCCGGTGTCGGGATACTCAATGCGAATCTGGCGCGCGGCGTCGAGCCCTTCGGTGGTGTTCGTCGGCGGCATGCGGATATCGACGACGACCAAATCGGGTAACTGCTCGCGAACGAGGGGCAGCAGGTCGATAGCGTCACCTGCCTGGCCCACGACCTCGAAGTCTGAGCGCTCGAGCAAAATGGCAAGTCCTTCGCGCAGCAGCGTATCGTCGTCGGCGACCACCACACGCAACCGCGTCCCCGTAGGGCCGCCACTCTCCATCGCGGTAGAGTCCGTGCTTTTTGGGTCCATTCCGTAACGATCCCAGCACTGACGTCACTGCGGAAGTGTTAATTCGAACAATTGGCGGTGGCTGGGATGCCGTCCCTGGAGGTACCCGGGGGGTAATCGCAGCCAACGAGGACAGCACAATGCCAGGCCACGGATCTCGTCGCCTGTCGGTGACAGCGCCCTCAATAGCAGCTAACCAGAACCGCTCATTGGCGCCAGCGCCGAGGACACCGCGACCGCGGGCGGCGATCCTGAACTCTATGAGGCACGCGCCACAAGCCAACGGGTCCCCCGGTCGCGCCGTGGAATCGCAATCTACCTGCCGGACAAAATTTCTGGCGACGACGGCCTCAGCATGCGATCCGGCGACACGACCGCCTCAGGCCTCATCGCCCGACCCAATCTGAAGGGAGCACCGGTGAACCAACTGCCTACTGACCCCGGCGCCGACGGCAGCAGACGCGCGTGGCTTCCCTGCCCCAACTGCGACCACGGCCGCGATTGCCCGCAATGCCAAAGCAGCCAGAATTGCAAAACACACTGGCAGTACCTGCTCGCGAACGCCGGTACCCAGGTTTCACTGCAATGCCCAGCCTGCGCTCAGGTGCGGACGGTTGATACGGCGCAGATACGGAGACGCAAACCGGAGAGATGCAGAATCTCACTTCGCTGCCATGCGCGCGATGTCGTTGTCCACCCAAACGGAGAGCACATATATGCGACAACGGCGAAATCGGTCGAGGTGATCGATCGCCGGCACCGCGTCGTCGCTTCGATTCCGGTCGACATCGGCTGGAAACGCACGATGGTGAGCCCGGACGGATCGCGAATTTATGTCACGGGCTACGACGGTTCGATGGCAATCATCAACACCGTGGACTACACGGTGACAACCGTCGGCCGAGACCCAAACACGGCGCAAGTCGTTAGTCCGGATGATAGCTACGTCTATTCGGCTCACAATCAGGGCTGCAACTCCTGGCTCTCAGCCATGAATCACGATGGCACAACGGCTGCCATCGTGCCTGTCGACAGCTATGCCGGCGCGCTCACATTGAGTCCCGACGGCGGCCGGTTGTATGTCGCCTCATCCAAACCTCAGTCGCGTCAGCGAAGGGGCCACGGGTCAATATCAGTAATCGACACGGCCACATTCACCTTTACTGAGGTGATCCCAATGCGATTCTCCCCGGACACGGTAATTTCGAGTCCGGACGGATCGACGCTGTACACCGCGCATTACACCAAGAACGCCATCTCTGCGATCAAGCTTGACTCGTTGTCTCACAAAGTTATCCGGTTGGACGACGCGCCACTCGATGTTGCTGCAAGCCCCGACGGTGAGCGTGTTTATGTGACCAATCTGCACTCCATCGCGCTGATCGATACCGCAACCCATTTTGCGGAAAGCGTGCCAACCGGCGATCTCCCCCGCCACCTGCATGTCAGCAGCAGTGGGAAGCGCGCGTATGTCGCGGACCTCCGACTCAACCGCATCTGGGTCCTCGACCCGGTCGACAAGGCAATCATTGCCGCGGTCGATCTCGGTAGAAATCCGGAAGCGCTGGCGCTGAGTGCCGACGAAGAACTCTGCTATGTAGCCGATCGGTCGACACCTACGCTGTCTGTAGTCTCGCTTACGTAGCGGTGACGAACGCCATTCTTGCTAGCAGGTAACGCAATTGGGCGCTGTCCCGATGCGGGAATGGGCGTCAGCCCTGACGAAATTTCAGCTGGCGAGCGCCATCCTTTGATGATGGCATTTCACGACCTGGCTGACAGACCGACGGCGGCGGGTGTTGAGCGGGCTCGCGGCTTGCGCGTCCACGTCTCCGACGCAAGCCCACTGGGCTACTGGGGACACGTGACGGCGCTTCACCCTGACGCCTTTACCGTGACCCGCGATAGCGGTGCTCGCGAGCTCGTGATCCTATCGCGAAGAGACGTCACGGTGGTGAGTCGGTGATCGGCTCGCCGGTCCCGGGCCGAAGCTCGTGAAGGAACACGATGAGCCACTCGCCGATTGACCCTGAAGCCAACAGAAGCACAAGCGCTCGGCTGCCGTGCCCTGACTGCGGCAACGGCCAAGACTGCCCACAACGCCGGAACATTCACACCTGTCCACTCGAATCTCGCAAGCAAAGGCGCGAGGCGGTTGTCGCGACGATCTCGCTGGGCGGACAGGCGACGGCGATCGCGCCAAGCCCCGATGGGCACCAGGTTTACGTCATCGCTGGCGATTCGGTCAAAGTCATCAGCCGTTTGCACCACGTTGTCGGGGCCTATCACATCGGTCCACACCCGAAAAGTCTTCTCGTGAGCGCCGATGGAACGCGCGTCTATGTCACCGGTTTCGACGGTTCGACTTCGGTCATCAACACAATCGACCGCTCAGTGAAAACGTTCATGCTGGAGCGAAGCGATGTTGAAGCTCTCAGCCCTGACGGTAACCATATCTACAGAGTCCACAGCGGAATCATCGGTGACACCGGGGGCAGCTGGATCTCGGTTGTCGCCGCCGATGGCGAAACGGTCGCCGTCGTGCCGGTCCCGAGACACGCCACTGACGTCACTCTGAGTCCTGACGGTCGACGGATGTACGTCGCTTCTCGAAGCACTTTGTTTCGTTTGGACTGGCGTGGCGTGATCTCGGTGATCGATACGCGCACCTTTAGAGTCATCGATAAGATCGCGGTCGAGTTGGCCGCCGACACCCTGACGATGAGCTTGAGCGGCACCCGGCTGTATGCCACCCACTATCACAAGAATTCATTTTCAATCATCGACGTTCGAACGCGCGTCGTGAGCCGATGGGCGTTCGGTGATGCGCCGATCGAGATCACTGCAAGCGCCGACGACACATTCGCCTGCGTAACCAATCTGCACTCGCTGACCGTCTTCAACGCCGCCGCCAATATGGCCAAGAGGACGCTAATAGGTGGTTTGCCTCGCGAGACTCGTCTCAGCGTCGACGGAACGCGAGCATACGTACTCGATTTCGCCTGTCGAACCATCCTTGCGGTTGACACCACCGACAACGTCGTCACCGGCTCTGTGGATGTCGACGGCCATCCGGAAGCAATGACGCTGAGCCTAGACGGCGAACTTCTCTATGTTACCGACTACCGTGCCGGTGTAATGACCGTGATCTCGACGGCGCTGCTGAAGCGTGCAGCCCACGGAGGGTAGCGGGTTTCTATATCAGCCGTAGACGATGCGGCGCACAGTCTGCACCTTTTCCTTACCCGCTAGCCCCACAACCAGATTGGCGTCAGCGGTGACGACATCTGTTGCAAGAAAGCGGATTCTGGAACGCGGCGGCAACACAGAGGACGTTCGCCGCCTGGATCACACGCCAGTCATCAACGACTCGAGGGAAACCCATGAGAGTGCGACGTCATGCAGCACCTGCACTTGTGACATTTTTCGCGGCACTTCCGCTTATCGGCGCGCCGCCGTCCGTCGCGGATTCGGTAGCCCCTCATCCCTGTGACACGGAGTGGCTGCCGTCTTCGCCGCGTGGCATATGCGATAACCACCCCATGACAGGGCCAGTTCCGCCGGGCAGGCCAGACGCACCTGAGGCGCCGGGAGGACCTTTGCCAAGGCCCGCTGCCCTGCACTAGCAACAGCGACCATCCGCACCTCTGTCTCCGGTTATATTTCAACGTTCAATGGACAGAGAGCCTTTCGCCGGCGACAGCTGCTCCGGCTGCCAAGCGGTAGTCGGTGAGAGCGAAGCAGCAACCGACCTCGTTGAGTCGCTACGTTTCGACGTACGAGCACGAAGTTGCCAAAGCGAAAACGTGAACCCAAGGAGAAGTTGATGTCATTGTCGATTACCCCGAATCTTCACCGAAGGTGATGGCGTCCAGATGCTGCACATTTCTCGGGGCCGGCGTGCCGGCCGGCATCCCGTTGCGACACAGCCACACCGCAAGTCCGCCCCACGACACCGTGCAGCCCGGGCGATCGCGGCCACCACGCAGCGACAAAGACTGATCCGCTTTGCGGCTGAGATCTTACGAAATATCGGCGTTGCGCTTTCAGCCGCGGTGACTGCATTGGCCGTTGTTGCGTTGCTTCATGCGGTCAGTGTGGAACAACCCTTGTTCGCCTCCAGGACCATCCGCCCGGCTACCACGAACGACTCCTCTTCCCACTGGGTCGAGCGGGTCGCGGCAAAGGTGCTGCCCAGTGTCGTGACACTGCAGGTTGGTGATGACGGCGGTGCTGTTGTGGGATCTGGCGTCATCCTCGACGCTAGCGGTCTGATCATCACCAACAACCATGTTGTCGCTGCGGCAGAACAGTTCCCGCATGGGTCGCCACACACCGTCGTGACACTCAACGACGGCCGCAGGACCCAGTTCGACGTCGTCGCCGCCGATCCTCGAAGCGATGTAGCCGTTGTGCGGGCCCGCAATTTGTCGGGCCTCAAGCCAATTTCCCCTGGATCATCAGCGAGCTTGCGCGTCGGTCAGCCGGTAGTAGCTGTCGGATCTCCCCTTGGTCTCGACGGGACCGTCACCGAAGGCATCATCAGCGCCCTGAACCGTCCGGTATGCCCACGCGTCCGTGTCGACCACGGCGTCCTGGCATACGAGGCGATCCAAACCGATGCGCCGATCAATCCGGGTAATTCCGGCGGCGCACTTGTCGACTTGAACGGTCGGCTCATCGGTATCAACTCGGCGGCAGCCACCTTGGGCAGCGCCGAGACCTCGGCCGCCACACCAGAGGGGTCGATCGGACTCGGTTTCGCCATTCCTGTCCAAACCGCCTTGCGCATTGCCACCCAATTAGTCGCAACAGGTCGAGCGTCGCATGGCTGGCTGGGCGCGGAGGTGAGCAGCGACGTAGCCACTCCGGGTGCTCGGATCGTTGATGTGACGGCCGATAGCCCCGCCGCAGCGGCCGGGCTCACTCCTGGCGCGCTGGTGACCGGATTCGGTGACCAGGTCGTCGCAGGCGGCTGCGCCCTCGTCGCGGCAGTGCAATCCGCGTCACCTGGTAGCTCGGTGAGCTTGGCGTTCACCGACACGACGGGTAACCGCAGGACCGTCCACGTCATCTTGGGCACTGACCAGGGTCGAGACTGAGAAAGGGCACCGCAGTCCTTACCACCCTGACGACAGCTCGGCCTGCAGCCAGCTCGCTCTCAGGATTCGCCGTCGGCTCCAGTGAATGGAAGCTGGACGCGCAAGGTGGTTCCGGCTCCCCGGGGGCTGTGCAGAAAAATCTGGCCGCCGAGCGCCTCGGCACGGTCCTTCAGGCCCATCAGGCCGGTGCCGCCGGTGAAGTCGGCACCCCCGACGCCGTCGTCGCCGACCTTGATACACAAATTGCCACGGGCCCGATCCCGTTCGACCTTGACGATGACGGCCGAGGCGCGAGAGTGCTTGGCGGCGTTGGTCAATGCCTCGGCGACGATGTAATAGGCGCTGACCTCCACCTGCTCGGGCAGCCGTTGCTCGACACCCAGGTCGAGTTCAACCGGAATCGGCGAACGGCGGCTCATCGCCCGCAACGCCCTACCCAGACCACCCTCGGAGAGAATCGCCGGATGAATGCCGCGCGACAGATCACGCAATTCCCGAAGCGCCTCGCGGGCCTGCTCGCCGGCATGGCCAAGACGCATCCCAAGCTCACCGTCCACTACCGACACCTCGGCCTGCGCCATCCCAAGCTCCAACACCAGCGACACCAGCCGCTGCTGGGCACCGTCATGCAAATCCCGCTCGATCTGGCGGCGCGTCTGATCACCAGCGGCCACCAGCCGTGCCCGTGACGCGCTGAGTTCCGAATACAGCGCAGCGTTATCCAACGACACCGCCAACTGACCCGCAATCAGATTCACCGCATCCAAACGCTCAGCAGTGAAAGCCCCACGGATCAAACGATTCTCCAGCAGCGCCATGCCACGTAACCGGCCTCGGCTCAGGATCGGAAGCGCCACCAACGAACAGCGGTCGACATCGGCGAAGTAAGGGTCACCCGCAAAACGCTCGTCAGTAACGGCATCGGCCACGACCAACGGCTCGGGTATTCGTTTGGCATATCGCAGCACCGACGTCGGCACAGCATGTTCTGTGGCGGCGCTACTGCGGCGGATGCTGTCACTCGCTGGTGCTGGCACCAGCCAGTCTTGGCGGTCGTCGCTCCATAGCAGTAGTCGGACTGAGGTGGCGCCAGTCATGGCGGCGAGCACCTCGGCGACGCAGTCGTGCAGCGCCTCGATGGTGGTTTGCGAGCTCAGTGCCTGTGATGCCGACAAGATAGCCAGCAGGTCGATCGTTCCAGTGCTGAGCATCGGATCCCGCTGCCAATCCTCAATTTCGCCGCCGCCGAAATCGCCGGGCACCTCGGCACTGCGCCGCAGCGCGGGATAGGCCGAATCCAGTTGGGCGACTTTAGCTATCGCGCCCCAGGCCAGGTATTCCTGACGGGCCTGGGCGAGAAGTTCAAAGCCGACGTGTCGCAAGCCCTGTGCGAAGTTGAAGTGGGCCGCGTGCTCGCTGATCAGTGCCCGGTGCCATGGGCGCTGACGGGCGGCAACCTCATCTCGCGCGGCTCCGAAGGCCAGTGCGGCGGTCCCCGCATCGCCGGCAGCCCACGCCCGCTCGGCCTCCAACAGCCGCAGCATGTGCAAGAAATTCATGGGTGCGTTTTCCGCGCGGGCGGTCAGCCAACCGATCAGCTCGTCGAGTTCACCGAGCAACGCGGCACGCTCGTCTGCTGCAATGGTTCGGGCGTACGCGGCGAGGGCAAGACCGCGAAGCAGGCGGGCCACCGCGGTTACATAGTTGCCGAGGGCAAATGGTAGCGACTCCATCGCCGCGGCGGTGTGATGTTTCAGGCTCGCCAGATCGTCGAGGATGGCGGCGGCAATGGCGCGGCTTAAATGTCCATAGAACGGCACCGCCGGGATTCCGGAATACCACTCAATCGGCGCCGCCTCGCCTGATACCGCGGGATTTTCGGCTCGCAGCAGATCTGTCAACCACTGGTAGGCCGCAAGCCACTGGGTCATCGGTTCGATGCCGACTCGCTGGACGAAGGCCAAGGCTCGATTCGCCTCGGCGACGTACACGTCCAGGCTTGGCACGCAGTCGAATAGCCCCCCGTATGTGTGCGCCACGGTGTAGCCGGCGGTGGCAAGGTCACCACCTTTGACCAACCCTTCGCGGGCCCGCTTTGCTTGTTGGACACTGACTTCCAGCGGCTCGAACCAGCAACTGAAGTAAGAGACCACAAACCGCGCCAATGACGTCTCGGGCTCGTAGCCGCGCGCTTCGGCGAGCGACAGAATCCGGCTCGCTGCCCGGTATGCGGCGCCGTAGTCGTCGCGCAGCGCGATGGCGGTGACTGCGGAATAGCTTGCGGGGCCGAGCATGCCACGGGCGCTCCCATGATCAAGCAGAATCCGCACCGCTTCCAGGCTCAGCCACGCCTGCATGAA
>JBKPSU010000151.1:0-16625 GCA_046735135.1 Actinomycetota bacterium | reverse complement strand
CGGTAGTTGCCGCCACTTTCGGACCGTTTCACTACGACGAAAGGTTCGGCTGCATGGGCGGCCTTGCTGAGTGTCGTCGTGGTTGTTGGCAGCGATGGTTGGCATGGTCGCGATGGCTGTCGCCGACATTGTCATCAACGGCCGCTACGTGTTGGCAAACTGCGCCGAGGCGAAGCGGCGGCGGCCTGCCCAGACCCACATGAAACGGCTAGAGGGACCGAACAACAGCCGTAGGCGTTTACCTACTGTTCGGCCCGTCACCACTCCCGGTGGCGGGCCGACCGCTATGTCTTCTCGGCCCGCGTCGAGCCGGCAGTAACCGTCTAGAACCGTAACGCCTTTTCCCCCAATCGGTGGAGCCTTTCCTCCCCCGCAGAAAGGGCCGATCAGCGGACACGCCAAGCGCGGAACATCAATACCGTCATGACCGTACTCATCACCACTTCATCCATAGAAAGGGAACATTCATGACACACCCGAATCCAATGCACGATCACTACACCGTTGTGAGCCGCGCCGGCGACGTTCACACCAACCGCGTCGTAATCGCAGGCAGCTCTGCCGACGCGGCGGAGACGCACCGCAAGCATTACCCCGGCGGGGACATCATCCGCGTCTTAAGCAACGCAGCGGCGTCTGTGAAACTGACTGCGTAGGGGACGGGGCGGCCTTTCGGGTCCGTAGGTGTTCTGACTTCCGCGAGTCACCGATGTCGTCTTTCTTCCCGGACGTGATCAACGACCACGTCGGGTCTTGTTTCGCAAGACCCGACTGGAGGTTGTCCATCGGGGGCAGAATTCGAGGAAACCAGACCGGGGCCGCCTCCCGTCTGATTTACGTCTCCCCAAATATCGGCCCGTCACCTAACTCCCACGGTGGCGGGCCGAGCGGCATCCAGTCCGTTAGTAGCCCACGACAGGTTCGTGTGGGAGACGGTGATTCGGCAGGCGAGGATCAGCAGTTGTCGGTGCAGGGAGGACCTCCGGTGAACGTGCCGATGGGTCCGGTGGTGCGACCCGTTTGCTTCAGAAGGTTTCCGCTTGTGGTGCGTGCACCACCGGGTGCATCCGGGCTGGTTCTGCGGCCACCCTGGGCGTTGCCGTCAGAGTTCACTCCACCCGTGCCGCTGGGAGCAGCCCCGACCGAACAGCTTCGCTCACGGCGCGTATCTACGCCCACTCGCAGGACGATGCCTTGAAGGCTGCCGCGCATAGTTGGGGCGCGGGTGTGACATCCTCGTGACACTAACTCCCTGCTGGGTGCCCTCTGTTCGCGGCGGCGGCAGAGAAAGACCAAGTCAGATGGTGCCCCCGGCAGGATTCGAACCTGCGGCCTTCTGCTCCGGAGGCAGACGCTCTATCCCCTGAGCTACGGGGGCGCTGACGAAATGGGTGCGCCAATGGGCGTGGACAGATTAGCGCATCGCGGCCTGCGTTTATCGATTCGGGGCCTGACCACCCGAGACCATAGGATGGACCCTCGTGACACCCGCCGACCTGGCCGAGCTGCTCAAGACCACCGCCGCCGCGGTGCTGGCCGAGCACGACCTGGACACGTCGGCCCTCCCCGCGACCGTCACCGTCGAGCGTCCCCGCAATCCCGAGCACGGCGACTATGCCACCAACCTGGCCCTTCAGCTGGGCAACAAGGTCGGGACCAACCCCCGTGAGCTGGCCGGATGGTTGGCGACGGCGCTGACCGCCGCCGACGGAATTGCTTCTGCCGACGTCGCAGGACCGGGCTTCGTCAACCTTCGGCTCGATGCCAGCGCCCAGAACGTCATCGTCGACAACGTCATCGACGCGGGCAAGACCTATGGCCACTCCGATGCCCTCGCCGGCGAGAGCATCAACCTCGAGTTCGTCTCGGCCAACCCGACCGGTCCCATCCACATCGGCGGTACCCGGTGGGCGGCCGTCGGCGACGCGCTCGGCCGGCTGCTGTCCACTCAGGGCGCCGAGGTGGTCCGGGAGTACTACTTCAACGACCACGGCGCGCAGATCGACCGGTTCACCAATTCGCTGATCGCCGCCGCCCAGGGAGAGCCGACGCCCGACGACGGGTATGCGGGCGATTACATCGGAGACATCGCCGCGCAGGTGCTCGCCAAGGAGCCCGACGCGCTGAGCCAGCCCGACGCGGAGAGGCGCGAGACGTTCCGCTCGATCGGCGTCGACCTGATGTTCACCCACATCAAGCAGTCGCTGCACGACTTCGGTACCGACTTCGACATCTTCACCCACGAAGACTCGATGCACACCAGCGGGCGCGTCGACCACGCCATCGCGAAGCTCCGTGACGTCGGCAAGATCTACGAGAAAGACGGCGCAGTCTGGTTGCGCACCACCGACTTCGGTGACGACAAGGACCGTGTCGTCATCAAGAGCGACGGTGCGCCCGCCTATGTCGCTGCCGACATCGCCTACTACCTCGACAAGCGCGAGCGCGGAGCCGACCTGTGCATCTACATGCTCGGCGCCGACCATCATGGCTACATCGCCCGGCTCAAAGCCATCGCCGCCTCGCTCGGCGAGGACCCCGCGACCGTCGAGGTACTGATCGGGCAGATGGTCAACTTGGTCCGCGACGGCCAGCCGGTCCGGATGAGCAAGCGGGCGGGCACCGTGATCACCCTCGACGATCTCGTCGAAGCCATCGGCGTCGACGCCGCCCGGTATTCGCTGATCCGGTCGTCGGTCGACACTCCGATCGACATCGATCTGGCGTTGTGGTCGTCGGCGTCCAGTGAAAACCCGGTCTACTACGTGCAATACGCGCACGCACGGCTGTCCGCGCTGGCGCGCAACGCCGCGGAGCTCGGCCTCATCTCTGACACGTCGCACCTCGAGCTGCTCACGCACGAGAAGGAGGGGACGCTGATCCGCAACATCGGTGAGTTCCCGCGTGTGCTGAAAACCGCGGCCGCGCTTCGAGAGCCACACCGGGTGTCGCGCTACCTCGAGGATCTCGCCGGCGACTATCACCGGTTCTACGACTCGTGCCGAGTGCTGCCGCAAGGCGATGAAGAGCCCAACGAACTGCACACTGCGCGACTTGCACTGTGCCAGGCGACCCGCCAGGTCATCGAGAACGGCCTCGGCATTCTCGGCGTCACCGCACCGGAGCGTATGTGAACGCACATCCCGCCGGTCCCCGGCACGCCGAGGAAATTCATCACGCAGGCGCTCCACCGCGACCGGCGTCAGCGGACCAGCTGCTGGCACTCGCGCCGAATGTTTGGCCGCGCAACACCGTTCGCGACGCCGACGGCGTGGTGTCGGTCGGAGGTGTGAAGGTGACCGACATCGCCGACGAGTTCGGCACGCCGGTGTTCGTCGTCGACGAGGACGATTTCAGGTCGCGCTGCCGCGAAATCGCCGATGCGTTCGGCGGTGGCGAGAACGTCCGGTACGCCGCCAAGGCGTTTCTGTGCACCGAGATTGCGCGCTGGATCGACGAGGAGGGCCTTTCGCTGGACGTGTGCAGCGGAGGCGAACTCGCCGTCGCGCTGCACGCGGACTTTCCCGCCGAGCGAATCGCGCTGCACGGCAACAACAAATCCGTCGATGAGCTGACCGCCGCGGTGAAGGCCGGCGCCAGCCACGTCGTGCTGGACTCGATGACCGAGATCGAGCGCCTCGATGAGATCGCAGGCTCGGCGGGTGTGGTCCAGGACGTGCTGATTCGCGTGACGGTCGGCGTCGAGGCGCACACCCACGAGTTCATCTCCACCGCGCACGAGGATCAGAAGTTCGGGCTGTCGCTCGCCAGTGGTGTCGCGATGGCTGCGGTTCGGCGGGTGTTCGAAACCGACAACCTGCGGCTGGTCGGATTGCACAGCCACATCGGCTCGCAGATCTTCGACGTCGCAGGCTTCGAACTCGCCGCGCACCGCGTGATCGGACTGTTGCGCGACATCGTCACGGAGTTCGGCGTCGACAAGACCGCCCAGATCGCCACCGTCGACCTGGGTGGCGGCCTCGGCATTTCGTATCTGTCACAGGACGATCCACCTCCGGTACAGGATCTAGCGGCCAAACTCGGCGCCATCGTGAGCAACGAGTCGGCGGCCGTCGGCCTGCCCGCACCCCGGCTGGTGGTCGAGCCCGGGCGCGCCATCGCGGGCCCAGGCACCATCACCCTGTACCGGGTGGGCACAGTGAAAGACGTGGTCGTCGCGACCGACACGTATCGGCGCTACGTCAGCGTCGACGGCGGCATGAGCGACAACATCAGAACCTCGCTCTATGGCGCCGAATACGACGTACGCCTGCTCTCCCGGCGCAGCGACGCCGCACCGAAGCTCGGGCGCATCGTCGGAAAGCATTGTGAAAGCGGCGATATCGTCGTACGTGACGCGTGGGTGTCCGACGACATCGAGCCCGGCGATCTGCTTGGCGTCGCGGCCACCGGTGCGTACTGCTACTCCATGTCGAGCCGTTACAACCTGATCGGCCGCCCCGCGGTGGTGGCCGTGCGCGATGGGCGAGCTCGCCTGATTCTGCGCCGGGAGACGGTCGAGGATCTGCTCAGTCTGGAAGTGAGGTAGTTCAATGAACGAGAAACCGATCGGCGTAGCGGTACTGGGTCTTGGCAACGTCGGCAGCGAGGTGGTCCGGATCATCGAGGACAGCGCCGAGGACCTGACGGCCCGCATCGGTGCGCCGCTGGTGCTGCGCGGCGTCGGTGTGCGGCGGGTGGCCGATGATCGCGGTGTGCCGGTCGACATGCTCACCAGCGACATCGACGAGCTCGTCTCCCGCGACGACGTCGACGTCGTCGTCGAGGTGATGGGCCCCCTCGAGCCGGCCCGCAAGGCGATCCTGTCGGCACTGGAGAAGGGCAAGTCCGTCGTGACCGCCAATAAGGCGCTGATGGCCCAGTCCACCGGCGAGCTGGCCCAAGCCGCCGAGCGCGCGCACGTCGACCTCTACTTCGAGGCCGCCGTCGCGGGCGCCATCCCGGTGATCCGCCCGCTCACCCAATCCCTCTCCGGCGACACAGTGCTGCGGGTCGCGGGCATCGTCAACGGCACCACCAACTACATCCTCTCGGAGATGGCCAGCACCGGCGCCGACTACGACGCGGCGCTGGCCGACGCGAGCGCGCTGGGCTATGCCGAGGCCGATCCCACCGCCGATGTCGAGGGATACGACGCCGCAGCCAAGGCCGCCATCCTGGCCTCCATCGCGTTCCACAGCCGGGTGACCGCCGACGACGTCTACCGCGAGGGCATCACGAAGGTCACCCCAGCCGACTTCGCGACGGCACGCGCTCTCGGATGCACGATCAAGCTGCTCGCCATCTGCGAACGGCTGACCAACGACGAAGGCCAGGAACGCATTTCGGCACGGGTATACCCGGCGCTGGTGCCGCTGTCGCATCCGTTGGCCGCAGTCAACGGCGCGTTCAACGCCGTTGTGGTGGAGGCCGAAGCGGCGGGTCGGCTGATGTTCTACGGACAGGGCGCCGGGGGAGCGCCGACCGCGTCGGCGGTCATGGGTGATCTCGTGATGGCGGCGCGCAACCGTGTCCAGGGCGGACGCGGCCCACGGGAGTCCAAGTACGCCAAGCTTCCGATCTCGCCGATCGGGTTCATTCCCACCCGCTATTACGTCAGCATGAACGTCACGGACCGTCCGGGCGTGTTGTCCGCTGTCGCAGCGGAATTCGGTAAGCGCGAGGTCGGTATCGCCGAAGTTCGGCAGGAGGGCGTCGTCGACCAGAGCGGCCAGCGCTGCGGTGCGCGCATCGTGGTGGTCACCCACGAGGCGACCGACGCCGCGCTGTCGGACACCGTCGCCGCGCTCGCCGACCTCGACGTGGTGCAGGAAGTGGCAAGCGTTCTCCGGTTGGAGGGAACCAGCGAATGAGCGCGACCCGCGAGGGAACTGTCCACACGCCGTGGCCCGGATTGATCGCGGCCTATCACGACCGACTGCCCGTCGAGGATTCTTGGACACCGATCACCCTGCTCGAAGGCGGCACGCCGCTGATCCACGCTGCGCGGTTGTCCGAACGCACCGGCTGCACAGTGCATCTGAAGGTCGAGGGGTTGAATCCGACCGGCTCGTTCAAGGACCGCGGTATGACGGTGGCTGTCACCGAGTCGCTGGCTCGTGGCCAGCAGGCGGTGTTGTGCGCGTCCACCGGCAACACCTCGGCATCGGCGGCCGCTTACGCCGCGCGCGCGGGCATCACCTGCGCGGTGCTGATCCCGCAGGGCAAGATCGCGATGGGCAAGCTGGCACAGGCTGTCATGCACGGCGCCAAGATTCTGCAGATCGATGGCAATTTCGACGACTGCCTGGAGCTGGCGCGCAAGCTCACCACCGATTACCCGACGATTGCGTTGGTGAACTCCGTCAATCCGTACCGCATCGAGGGGCAGAAAACCGCGGCGTTCGAGATCGTCGACGCGCTGGGCACCGCACCTGACGTGCACTCGCTGCCTGTCGGCAACGCAGGCAACATCACCGCGTACTGGAAGGGCTACACCGAATACCACCGCGACGGGCTGTCCGATCGGCTTCCGCGGATGCTGGGCACCCAGGCCGCGGGCGCGGCGCCTCTGGTGCTCGGTGAGCCAGTCAAGGAACCCGAGACCATCGCCACCGCGATCCGCATCGGCGCGCCCGCGTCGTGGACGTCGGCCGTCGAGGCTCAGCAGCAGTCCGGCGGCCGCTTCCTGGCCGCCACGGACGAGGAGATCCTGGCCGCATACCACCTGGTCGCGGCCACCGAGGGGGTGTTCGTCGAGCCCGCGTCGGCCGCCAGCATCGCAGGCCTGCTCAAATCAATCGACGACGGCTGGGTGAAGCGCGGCTCCACCGTCGTGTGCACGGTCACCGGTAACGGCCTGAAGGACCCCGACACAGCGCTGAAGGACATGCCGACGGTGACGCCCGTTCCGGTCGACCCCGGCGCCGTCATCGCGCAGCTGGACCTGGGCTGATCGTCAGTGACGAAGACTTTGCCCGCCGGGCTGACGGCGACCAGTGTGGTCGCAGCCTCGAGCGCCAATCTCGGGCCGGGTTTCGACAGCCTCGGGCTGGCGCTGAGTCTGTATGACGAAATCGTCGTCGAGACAACCGAATCCGACCTGACCGTAGAGGTGGAGGGCGAGGGCGCCGGGCTGGTGCCATTGGACTCCAACCACCTCGTAGTGCGGGCGATTCAGCACGGGTTGCGTGCCGTCGGGGTAACCGCTGCAGGCCTGAAAGTGCGCTGCAGCAATAGTATTCCACAGTCGCGCGGGCTCGGATCCTCTGCAGCTGCTGTCGTGGGAGGACTCGCTGCGGTCAACGGACTTGTCGCGCAGGCTGACTCGAAGCCGATGACCGACGCCGAACTGATCCAACGTGCATCGGAGTTCGAAGGCCATCCCGACAACGCGTCGGCGTCCGTGCTGGGCGGTGCCGTGGTGTCGTGGATGTCGACGGGCGCAACGGGCCCGCGCTATGCCGCCGCCCCGCTGCGAATGCATCCCGACATCCATCTGTTTCCGGCGATACCCGAGCACAAGTCGCTGACGGCCGAGACCCGGGTGCTGCTTCCCCGATCCGTCAGCCATGCCGATGCCCGGTTCAACGTCAGCCGGGCCGCGCTGCTGGTCGTCGCCCTCACTGAGCGCCCCGACCTGCTGATGGAGGCCACCGAGGACACCCTGCACCAACCCCATCGTGCGATGGCCATGCGAGCATCGGCGGAATATCTCAATATGCTGCGGCGTTGTGGGGTTGCAGCGGTGCTATCCGGGGCTGGGCCTGCGGTTATCGCTCTGAGTACCAAGCCAGAACTTCCCGCAGAGGCCCTGGATTTCGGCGCCGCGAATGGATTCACCGTCAGCGAGATGTCCGTCGGCGACGGAGTTCGGTGGACGTCTGGCGTGGCTGTTCCCAGTTGACAGGTGTCGCACGTGATCAGTGTGTTTCTTGCTTCCGACACGGAAGCGGGTTATTCTCGCTGTCGTCCAGCAATCGTATGGTTTTCGCCTGCGCCGACACTAGGACAACCACCAATTCTTGTCGTGGATGACGGTTCGCCTTATCGCCGCGAATCCAGCCATCACCGTTGCAGATGCGACGGTGGCAGCTTCGCAGTCAGCTATTCGGCTGAGTGCAACGAACCCCCGCATGACGTGATCAGCGAGGGAAGGAAAGGAAATCCGTGACTGAAACGGACCTTGTCACGGCTGGTAGCAGCTCCGAAGAAGCCGAGCTGCCGAACACCGTGAATACAGAAAACCCATCTCCTGCGGCCGCTGACGCGCCAACAGCTGCGCCGGCCGCGGACCCAGCGCCCAAGGCGGAGGTAACGACCGACGCCTCGAAGGGATCGCTGACGACCATGGTGCTGCCGGAATTGCGGGCACTCGCGAACTCGGTCGGCGTCAAGGGCGCCTCCGGCATGCGCAAGAGCGAACTCATCGCCGCGATCCGCGAGAGCCGGGGCGAGTCAACCGACAGCACCGCCGATGCCGGCGAGGCCAAAGTCGACAAGGCCGATAAGGCCGCCAGTGACGACAGCGGATCGGCTACCGCCGAGACCGCGAAGGAGAATGGCGCGCCCGCCGAGGCCGGCGAGCAGCAGGGCCAGCAGCGTCGTGAGCGCCGCGGCGCCTCCCGCAACGCGGGCGCTCCCGGCCGCGACAAGCAGGACAGCGGCCAGGACGCCAAGGGCGGCGACACCGACAAGACCGCGGATAGGACCGCCGACAAGAACAAGAAGCAGCAGGACACCAAGCCGGATACCAGGCAGGACGGCGGTGGCCAGCAAGGCGATCAGCAGGGCAACCAGCAGGGTCGCAACAACAACGACGACGACGGCGACGGAGACGGCCGCCAGGGACGCCGTGGACGCCGCTTCCGCGACCGCAGGCGCCGCGGTGAACGGGGCGGCGACGGCGGCAATGCCGAGCCCGAGTTGCGGGAGGACGACGTCGTCCAGCCCGTCGCGGGCATTCTCGACGTGCTCGACAACTACGCGTTCGTCCGCACTTCGGGCTACCTCGCCGGTCCCAACGACGTCTACGTGTCGATGAACATGGTGCGCAAGAACGGCCTGCGCCGCGGCGACGCCGTCACCGGCGCAGTGCGGGTGCCCAAGGACGGCGAGCAGCCCAACCAGCGGCAGAAGTTCAATCCGTTGGTGCGGCTCGACACCGTCAACGGCGGGCCGGTAGACGATGCCAAGAAGCGCCCCGACTTCACGAAGCTGACCCCGTTGTATCCGAATCAGCGGCTGCGCCTCGAGACGACGTCGGAGCGGCTCACCACACGCGTCATCGACCTGATCATGCCGATCGGCAAGGGACAGCGTGCCCTCATCGTGTCGCCGCCCAAGGCCGGTAAGACCACGATCCTGCAGGACATCGCGAACGCGATCACCAGGAACAACCCCGAATGCCACCTCATGGTCGTCCTCGTCGACGAGCGACCTGAAGAGGTCACCGACATGCAGCGCTCGGTCAAGGGCGAGGTCATCGCCTCCACCTTCGACCGGCCGCCGTCAGACCACACGCAGGCGGCCGAGCTGGCCATCGAGCGGGCCAAGCGCCTGGTCGAGCAGGGCAAGGACGTCGTGGTGCTGCTGGACTCGATCACCCGCCTCGGCCGTGCGTACAACAACGCATCGCCGGCGTCGGGCCGAATCCTGTCCGGTGGTGTCGACTCGACCGCGCTGTACCCGCCCAAGCGGTTCCTCGGCGCGGCCCGCAACATCGAGGACGGCGGCTCGCTGACGATCATCGCCACCGCGATGGTGGAGACCGGATCGACCGGTGACACCGTGATCTTCGAGGAGTTCAAGGGCACCGGCAATGCCGAGCTCAAACTCGACCGGAAGATCTCGGAGCGACGGGTCTTCCCGGCGGTCGACGTCAACCCGTCCGGCACCCGCAAGGACGAGCTGCTGCTCTCGCCGGACGAGTTCGCGATCGTGCACAAGCTGCGCCGCGTGCTGTCGGGTCTGGACTCGCACCAGGCCATCGATCTGCTGATGAGCCAGTTGCGCAAGACGAAGACCAATTACGAGTTCCTGGTGCAGGTCTCCAAGACTGCGCCGGGCTCGATGGACGACGTCGACTAGGACTCCGCCTTGGCCGGGTCGGCCTGAAGGCTCGGCATCACGTAGCGCCGCACGTGCGTGCGCACCTGCCCGGCGTCGCTCGGGTCAAGGGTGTCGCCGGGCACGGTCACCATTGAGATGATCACGCGAGCAACCCATTCCGACGCTTGGTCGATGTGGGTGTCCGGGTGTATCTCACCGCTGTCGGCTGCGGCAACCAGATAGCGCCGCCAAAATGCCGCCAGATCCGGCACCAGCCCCTGCACGCCGGCACCCGCGCATGCCGCGAACTCCTCGGGTTCCTCCATCCGCATCCGCATCAGCAGGGTGCCGGGATCGTCGTATGCGGTTCGGCCGTGCACCACGCCCGTGGCGATCTGTCGGTCGAGCCCGTCGAGAGGCTCGAGCATCGCGTGCACCTCCGACGACCATGCCTCGTTCAGCCGGACGATCGCGGCGCCGAGCAGCGATGCCTTGTCCGGGAAGTGCCGGTACAACCAGCCGCGGGACACCTGCGCCGCCTCGGCCACCTCTGACACCGTGGTGGAGCGAATTCCTTTGGCGCGCAGGCATTCCTCGGCCGCGTCGATCAGGCGATCGCGGACGCTCTTGGCGGCCGTGCTGCTCGACACGCAGTGTCTCCTCATCATCTGCCCGCCCACGCGGGCGGATCAGAGCATTCTGTCAACTAGCGGCCGAATACTGTCTGCCAGGCCGGCAGTGGTAGACAGATTCCTTGATCTGTTCACTGCGCGCAACGGACCGAGGTGAGTCATGGCGGACACTCTCCAGCAGCTGTTTCGTGAGCGATCCGGTCAGGACACCGTCGCGGTGAAGTATGGCGACCGCACCTGGACGTGGCGGGAGCACGTCGCCGAGGCCAGCGCCGAGGCCGCGGCGATCATCGACATCGCCGACGGCAGTCGACCGCTGCACGTCGGCGTGCTCCTCAACAACACCCCCGACATGCTGACGGCCATGGCGGCCGCCGCAGTCGGCGGCTACGTGCTGTGCTGCATCAACAACACACGCCGGGGCGACGGGCTGGCCCGCGATATCGCGCTTGTGGACTGTCAGATCTTGATTACCGACGCCGCGCACCGCCATCTGCTCGACGGCCTTGACCTGCCCGGCGTCCGGGTGCTCGATACCTCCAGCGACGAGTGGGAGGCGCTGATTGCCCAGCCGAAGGAGCTGACGCCGTACCGTGAGGTCGGGCCCGACGACACGTTCGTGATGATCTTCACCTCGGGAACAAGCGGCGACCCGAAGGCCGTGCAGGTGCAGCATATGATGCCGATCTTCTCGGGAAGCGCGCTGGCGGAACGGTATTCGGTCGAGCCGTCCGACGTCTGCTACGTATCGATGCCGCTGTTCCACTCCAATTCGATCTACGCGGGATGGGGCGTCGCGATGGTGACCGGCGCTGCGATGGTGCCGGCGGTGTTCTCGGTGTCCCGCTTCCTCGATGACGTGCGTCACTACGGCGTGACATTCATGAACTACGTCGGCAAGCCGCTCGCCTACATACTCTCGACGCCCGAGAAGCCCGACGACCGCGACAATCCGCTGCGAGTTGCCTTCGGCAACGAGGCAAGCGACCGCGACATCGCCGAATTCGCGCGCCGGTTCGACTGCACCGTCTGGGACGGGTTCGGATCGACCGAGAACGCCGTCATCATCACCCGCGAGGACGGCTGCCCGCCGGGGTCGCTCGGCAAGGGCTTTCCGGGCGTGGCGATCTACGACCCCGACACGTTGCAGGAGTGTGCGGTCGCCGAATTCGACGAGAGCGGCAACCTGCTCAACCGTGACGCGGCGGTGGGGGAGTTGGTGAACACCACAGGAGGTGGCCTCTTCCGCGGCTACTACAAGGATTCGGGCGCCACCGGTCAGCGGTTGCGGCACGGCATGTACTGGTCGGGCGATCTGGGCTACCGCGACGCCGACGGATGGATCTACTTCGCGGGTCGCACCGCCGACTGGATGCGCGTCGACGGGGAAAACCTCGCGGCTGCACCGATCGAACGGATTCTGACACGACTGCCTGAGATCAGCCGTGTCGCTGTCTATCCCGTGCCCGACGAGTCTGTCGGCGACCAGGTGATGGCCGCGCTGGTGTTGCGCGACGGAGTTACGTTGTCGCCGGGGGCATTCGAGAAGTTTCTCGCCGCGCAGCCCGACCTGTCACCGAAGGCCTGGCCGCGCCATGTGTGGATCGCCGAAAGCCTCCCAGCGACCGCGACCAACAAGATCCTCAAGCGCGAGCTGGTCGGCTTCGGGACGACACCGCCCGGCGGCGTGCTGTGGACGCGCGATGGTCAGCGGTACGGATCGGTGATCTCGCGCAGCGACAACAGCGCAGCACGCAACTCGTCATAGGCTTTGGCGCCCAGGTGTTCTCGCCACTCGGTCTCGACCTTGGCGATCTCGGCGGCCGCCGTGCCGCACAGCCGTTCGCCCCGATCGGTCAGCACGACGAGGCGGGCCCGCGCGTCGGCCTGATCTGGCCTGCGCGTGACGTAGCCGTTGGCTTCCAACTCGTCGACCAGCGCACCCGCGGTCTGCTTGGTCACCCCGGCCTGCTCGGCGATGTCGGTGACGCGTATCCCCTCGCGGTTCAGCCGTTGCCCGATCCGGCTTTGCGCCAGGGTCAGGTCGTCGAAGCCCGCCGACCGCACGGCCTCGAACACCCGCGCCTCAGCGGCGCGATGCGCAATGAACATCAGCAGGGCGGCGTTCGAGTCGTCACTCACCCATCGAGTATAGGTTGATTTAGTAAGGATCCCTGTCTATATTCGTCAGGAAGGCTGACTAAATCGGGAGGGTGGACCGTGGACGACACTCAGATCTGGGGTTACATCGACGAGCAGCGCGCCGATCTCGCCGACTTCCTCGACACCCTGACCCCCGAACAGTGGGAGACCCCGTCGCTGTGTCCCGGGTGGACCGTGCGGCAGGCGGCGGCCCATGTCACGCACTCGACGACGAACTGGGGCCGCCTGACCTACGAACTGCTGCGGTCGGGGTTCCGCTTCAATGCGCTGACGCTGCGGATGGGCCGCGAGGACCGGCGTGCGCCGGCGGAGATTACCGCCGCGCTGCGGGCAATGGTCGGCGGTCGCCGCAGGCCACCCGGCACGGCCGTGGCTGACCCGCTGATGGACGTGATGGTGCATGGTCAGGACATCGCCGCGCCCCTGGGCCTCGAGCGCACGATGCCGATTCCCGCCGCTGTCGTGGCAGCTGAGCGGGTGTGGAAAATGGGCTTCCCGTTCTATGCGCGCAAACGGTTTCCGAACGTGACGTTCACCGCCACGGACGCGGATTTCAGCGTGGGCAGCGGCGACGAAGTGCGAGGACCGATACAGGACATTCTCATGACGCTGGCCGGCAGGCGGGCCGGTTTGCCCGTGGAATAGCGGGCCTCGTCCACGCGTTTAGGCAGCTGGCGGTTGACCTGGCATAATGGACCGCTGACCTTCGGTTCCGGTTCACGTCTGATAGCTCCAGGCAAGGCGCGGACGACCCGGCGACCAACGAATGAAGAGGACACCATGAAATCGGGTATTCACCCTGACTACGTCGAGACCACCGTGCACTGCGGCTGCGGGAGCACGTTCACGACGCGCAGCACCAAGAAGAGCGGACAGATCCATGTCGAGGTCTGCTCGCAGTGCCATCCGTTCTATACCGGCAAGCAGAAGATTCTCGACAGCGGCGGCCGTGTTGCCCGCTTCGAGAAGCGTTACGGCAAGCGCAAGGCCGGCGGTGCTGATGCAGCCGCCGAGAAGAGCGCAGCCGACAAGTAGCTGTCTGACCGACGCCCGATCTGCCGCGTGAGCGGCGGCCCGGGCGTCGGTTGGCGTTTAGCGAGAAAAGTTGGCCTGAGTGCGTTTCGGAAGGAGGCGAAATGACGGACACCGCGCCGGCAATTGACGCCATCCTGTCCGAGCACGCCGACCTCGAGCGTCAACTCTCCGATCCGAACCTGCACTCCGACGCGGGCAGGGCCCGCAAGGCCGGACGGCGGTTCGCGCAGCTGGCGCCGATAGTCGCGACCTACCGCAAGCTGGATGCCGCGCGTGGCGACCTCGAGGCCGCCCGCGAACTGTCGGCCGACGACGAGTCGTTCGCGGCCGAGGTGGAGGAGCTCTCCAAGACTGTCGACGCGCTCGACACGCACCTGACCGACCTGCTCGCCCCGCGCGATCCACACGACGCCGACGACATCGTCCTCGAGGTGAAATCTGGCGAGGGTGGCGAGGAGTCCGCTCTGTTCGCAGCCGATTTGGCCCGGATGTACATCCGGTACGCCGAGCGGCACGGCTGGACCGTGACGATGCTCGACGAGACCACCTCGGACCTCGGCGGCTACAAGGACGCGACGCTGTCGATCAGGAGCAAGGGCGACTCGGCCGACGGCGTGTGGTCGCGGCTGAAGTTCGAGGGCGGTGTGCACCGCGTGCAGCGGGTGCCCGTCACCGAGTCGCAGGGCCGCGTGCACACCTCCGCCGCGGGCGTGCTGGTGTACCCCGAACCCGAAGAGGTCGAGGAAGTCCAGATCGACGAATCCGATCTGCGCATCGATGTGTACCGGTCATCGGGCAAGGGCGGTCAGGGCGTCAACACCACCGACTCGGCGGTGCGCATCACCCATCTGCCCACCGGCATCGTCGTTACTTGTCAGAACGAACGCAGCCAGCTGCAGAACAAGATTCGCGCGATGCAGGTGCTGGCCGCCCGTTTGCAGGCGATGGCCGAGGAGCAGGCGCAGGCGGACGCTTCGGCCGATCGCGCCAGCCAGATCCGCACCGTCGACCGCAGTGAGCGGATCCGTACATACAACTTCCCCGAGAACCGCATCGCCGATCATCGGATCAACTTCAAGGCCCACAACCTCGATCAGGTCCTCGACGGCGACCTGGACGCATTGTTCGACGCGCTGGCCGAAGCCGACAAACAAGCGCGGTTGCAGCAGGCATAGCGAAGGCGACCGTGAGTGAGGATCGCAGCGAGGCACCAGCAAGGACCGGAGCGAGCGGGAGTCGAGCCTTGAGGATGCGAACCGTGCGGTTACGGCTCGAGGTCGAGCGCGCCGCAGCTGCTCTCGCCGACGCGGGAGTCGGGTCACCGCGCACCGACGCCGAGGAACTGGCCGCCTACGCTGCCGGAACCAGTCGCGGTGGGCTGTGGGCTCTCGATGATGTAGACGATGAATTCTCCAGTTGCTACGCCGATCTCGTCGCAACCCGATCCCGGCGAATCCCGTTGCAGCACATCATCGGTAGCGCACCGCTCGGTCCGGTGACCGTCGAGGTCGGGCCCGGTGTGTTCATTCCGAGGCCGGAAACCGAGAGCCTGCTGGAGTGGGCGTCGGCTCAGCCGTTGCCGCCGTGCCCGGTCATCGTCGATCTGTGCACGGGCTCGGCTGCGCTGGCGCTAGCACTGTCGAAATTCTGGCCCGACGCACGCATCATCGCCGTCGACGACTCCGATGACGCACTGGCCTTCGCGCGCCGAAATGTCGCAGGTAGTCGGATCGAACTCCTGCGCGGCGACGTCACCGACCGGGCGCTACTGCCCGGCCTCGATGGGCGGGTTGACCTGCTGGTCGCCAACCCGCCTTACATCCCCGATCAGGCATCGCTGGAACCTGAAGTGGCACAACACGATCCACCGCATGCGTTGTTCGGTGGCCCGGACGGCATGGCTGTGATCAACGCAATCGTCGGGTTGGCGGGCCGCTGGCTGCGCGCCGGCGGGCGGTGCGCGGTCGAGCACGACGACACCACGTCGGCGGCCACCGTGGACGCGTTCGCCGCGGCGGGTCAGTTCGTCGACGTCATCGCCAACAGCGACCTCGCGGGCCGACCCCGGTTTGTCACGGCGACGCTCTCAGGACCAGGCTGGACACATGGCTGAGGTGTTCGACTGCTCCGACGCTGACGCGCGCGCGACCGGAATCGCATCGGCCGTCAGCGCCGTCAAGGGCGGACGCCTGGTCGTGCTGCCCACCGACACCGTCTACGGCATCGGCGCCGACGCCTTCGACAGCACGGCCGTGGCTGCGCTGCTGTCCGCCAAGGGCAGGGGCCGCGATATGCCCGTCCCGGTGCTCGTCGGGTCGTGGAACACCATCGAGGGCCTGGTCTACACGGTGCCCAACGCCGCTCGCGAACTGATCCGGGCGTTCTGGCCCGGCGCGCTGAGCCTCGTCGTCAGGCAGGCGCCATCACTGGCGTGGGATCTCGGCGACGCCGCGGGCACCGTGATGCTGCGGATGCCGTTGCACCCGGTCGCGATCGAAGTGTTGCGCGAGGTCGGGCCGATGGCGGTGTCCAGCGCGAACATCTCGGGCCAGGCCGCCGCGGTCACCGCGGAGGACGCCCGTAACCAGCTGGGCGACCTCGTCGGGGTCTATCTCGACGCCGGACCATCCGAACAACAGGCCGCGTCGACCATCGTCGACCTCACCAGCGCGCAACCCCGCATCCTCCGGAGCGGTCCGGTCACAGCCGATGCCATCGCGAAAGTGCTTGGCGTGGAAGCGGATA
>JBKPSU010000150.1:0-12796 GCA_046735135.1 Actinomycetota bacterium | reverse complement strand
GGGTGAGCTGGGAATACCTGAATGCCCAGGCCACGGGCGGGATTAGGCATGAGCTCACCCCTTCCGCCGTGCACAACCTGATCTCGCGGCTAACCGGGCGCCGCACGCCGAAGCGGTCGGCGCATCAATCGTCGGACGGGGCGTGGAAGCCGCCACTTCCGCTCGGGGCCATATGCCAATCAAATTGTCACAGTGACGATTTTGCCTCCTCAGGCAGGTGTCGGCCGCTACCCGACCGAGCGGTCGCCGAGGAGGCTCCGACCGCCGAAGGCGCTGACGGCTCCCGCCCGACGGCCCGACGGCAGCGGCCGCAGAGGACGGCAATCCTCTTGCGCCCCTCGGTGCTCGCTGCCGCCCGGTTGGAATAATCCCTCTCCCGTTCCGCAGCGGGTAAACAGACCATCCATCCACACCCGCCGGATTCGTCACTGTGACGAATAGTGTTGTGGCACAGTGCTTTCGATAGTTTTTCGGCCGTGTTGGTGGGTCGGCCAGCCGTCACCAAGGTTGGCCGACTAGCTTGGAGCCGTAGCTGAGCGCCTAACGAAGGGACGCAACGATGAGCTCAGTCAGCCCTGATGCAATCCAGGCCGAGACCGTCACCATCAAAGGCCACGGCGGTGACGAGATCGAGGCATACCGGGCCATTCCGCTCGCACCCGGTTCACGCGGCGGTGTGGTGTGGATACATCACATGCCCGGATACGACCGCGAGACAAAAGAATTCGTCCGCCGATTGGCCATCGATGGTTACCAGGTCGTTGCGCCCAATCTGTATTCCCGCGAAGCGCCAGGCGCGGACCCCGATGACGCGGCCGCAACCGTGCGCGCCGCCGGCGGTGTGCCCGACGAGCGTCTGGTCGGCGACGTCGCCGGCGCCATCGAATACCTTCGCGGCCTCGATGATGCCAATGGAAAGATCGGCGTCATCGGCCACTGCTCAGGTGGACGCCAGACGTTCCTGGCCGCCTGCGCGCTCAGCATTGACGCGGCGGTCGACTGCTACGGCGCGTTTGTCGTGGAAGATCCGCCGGAGGGGATCCCGAAGGCGATGCAGCCGATTCTGGGATTGGCGTCCGATCTCAGTTGTCCGCTGCTCGGGCTGTTCGGCAAGGAGGACCGCTACCCATCGCCCGATTCGGTCGCCACTCTCGACGCCGAGCTCAACCGCTTGGGCAAGGACCACACATTCTTCTCCTATGACGGCGCCGGGCACTCGTTCTTCTCGGTGGACCGCCCGGCCTACCGCGTCGAGGCCGCGGTCGACGGGTGGAATCGGATCAACGAGTTCTTCGGCACGCACCTGAAGGGTTGATCCATGTGCACCTATCTCACCGAAAAGATCGACGTCGACGGCAGCGGCAAAGGAGCCCGCGGATGGTTCTCCGTCAGTGAGGCGACCGTGTACGTCGATCACCCGGTCCACGCCCCGTACGGCCACACGGTCAACATCGACATGCTCAACCCCGCGCTCGGGCCCGCCGCGCGCGTTGCGCTCGAACTCACCGAAGAGACCGCACTGGCGCTGGCCGACGCGATCCACCGCGCACTCGACAGCGCGCCCGCCGGCCTCGCCTCCAAGGATCAGTGACTACCCCGCCCGAATAGTGTCGTGGGCTCCAAAGCGTTGATTCGTCACTGTGACGTTTCATCCAGTCGCCCACGCGCCGCCATACCGTATGGTCTGAAATCATCGGAAACACTGCGGCAACTGCGGTTCAGCGCCGACCGCCGGGCCCACGGGCGATCGCTCCGCTGCGCCCTCTTGTTGCAGCCGCGTGCGGAGCCGGGTACCTGGTCGCCGGCGAGTGGCTCGTGCGACGCCTGTTCGACAGCTACGGCCCGGTGGTCTCGATTCCGCTGCCCGGTATCCCCGTGGTTCTGATCAAGGACCCCGCGTTGGTCAAGCAGGTGTTCACCGAGAAGCCCGACGTCCTGCTCGGCGGCAAGGGCGTGCGGCCGTCGGCACTGATCTATGGAACCGGTTCGATGTTCGTCCAGGAAGAGCCTGAGCATCTTCGACGCCGGAAGCTGTTGACTCCTCCGCTGCATGGTAAGGCGCTGGAGAACTACCGGCCGATCATCGAGGAGAGCACCCGACAAGCGGTCGCCGGTTGGCCGAAAGGCAAGCCGTTCAAGATGTTGCGAGCCGCGCGTGATCTCGCGCTGGACGTGATCGTCCGTGTGATGTTCGGAGCCGAGGATCACGTCGAACGTGCACGGCTGGGCCGTCCCTTCGAAAAGCTGCTCGATCTGGGGTCATCGGAACAGCTGATCGTGCGCGTCGCGCTGCACTCTGTCGGCGGGTTGAAACGCTGGCCCAAGCTCGACCGCGCCAATGAGGGGATCGACGACCTCTTGACGCCGATGATCGCCGCCCGGCGTCAGGATCCCGACCTACACGGCCGCACCGACATCATGTCGCTGCTGCTCACGTCCCGCAGCGGCGACGGTGAATACCTGACGGACAAGGAGATTCGCGACGACCTGGTCACGCTGGTGCTGGCCGGACACGAAACGACGGCCACCACCCTGGCTTGGATGATCGACCTCCTGCTGCATCACCCGGACGTTCTTGCCAAAGCTCAGGCCGAAGCCGAGGCGGCCGAGTCGACGTCGTACGCCGAAGCGGTGATCAACGAAACGCTCCGCATCCGGCCGCCCTCCCCCTTCACCGGCCGCTACACCACCGGCGACTACCGACTCGGCGACCACACCGTGCCCGCCCGCACCCGGATCGTCCCGCACATCGGCGAGGTCAACCTGAACGCCGAAACCTACGACGATCCGCAACAGTTCCGGCCGGAGCGGTTTCTCAACGTGAGTCCGCCGACCTATGCATGGATTCCGTTCGGCGGCGGCATCAAGCGCTGCCTCGGCGCGAGCTTCAGCCTCCTCGAGCTGACCGTCACGCTTCAGACGCTGCTCCGCTCGGGCAGCTTCGAAGCCGTGCACAAGCCCGAGGACCGACAGGTCCGCAAGGGCATCGTGTTGCTCCCGCATCGCGGGGTGGCGGTCCGCTATCGGCCCGTCAGCGGCCACAGGTCATAATCTTCGGCAGCGTTTGCCAAGACAAAGGAGTCTGAATGCAGATCGACCCTGCCGCGACCGCCTGGCTGCTGGCCTGCACCGCGCTAGTTCTGTTGATGACGCCGGGCCTGGCCATTTTCTACGGCGGGATGGTTCGGTCGACGGGCGTGCTCAACATGATCATGATGTGCTTCATCTCGATTCCCGTCGTCACGATTGCCTGGTTGCTGGCCGGCTACTCGCTGGCGTTCGGAAAAGATGCGGGCGGCGGTCTGATCGGCAACCTCGCCCACGTCGGGCTCCTGGGCATCGACCCGACCACCGTCCGGTCGAACGTTCCCGAGCTTTTATTCCTGACCTTTCAATTGGGCTTCGCGATCGTCACGGCCGCGCTGGTGTGCGGCGCGATCGCCGATCGCGCCCGATTCTCGGCGTGGATGATCTACGTCGCGGTGTGGACAGTGGCGATCTATGCGCCCGTTGCGCATTGGGTGTGGGGACCCAATGGCTGGCTGGCGACGATCGGCACCGTCGACTACGCGGGCGGGCTTGTCGTCGAAATCCTCTCCGGCTCATCTGCACTCGCACTGGCGCTGGTGCTGGGACCGCGCATCGGCTTCAGGTCCGAGGCGATGCGACCGCACAATCTGCCGTTCGTCTTGCTGGGCGTGGGACTGCTGTGGTTCGGCTGGTTCGGGTTCAACGCGGGCTCGGCGCTCACCGCTGACGGCAAGGCATCGGTCGTTTTCCTCAACACTTTGATCGCTGGATGCCTGGGAATGCTGGGTTGGATCTTCGTCGAACGCGTTCGGGATGGTAGGCCAACGACATTCGGAGCGGCGTCCGGTGTGGTCGCCGGTCTGGTTGCGATCACACCCTCGTGTGGATTCGTCGCCCCCATAGGTGCATTCGTAGTCGGGCTGGCTGCGGGCGTCGTCTGCTCGTATGCCGTCGGGTGGAAGTTCAAGGCCGGATACGACGACTCCCTCGACGTGGTGGGCGTCCACTTCGTCGGCGGAGTGGTCGGTACCTCCCTGATCGGGCTACTGGCGGCCGAGGTCGTCTCCGGCGGCGTCGAGGGTCTGTTCTACGGCGGCGGACTGTCGTTGTTGGGTAAGCAGAGCCTCGCCATCCCGGTGGTCGCCATCTACGCGTTCGTCATGTCGTTCATCATCGGCAAGGTCATCGATATGACGTTCGGATTCCGAATCCAGCGCGAGGACGAGATCTCAGGAATCGATCTCGCTCAGCACGCGGAGACCGCGTACACCGAAGGTGTGCACGGCGCACCGCAGAAGCGGCCAGGCATCGGCTGACCGGGGACTCGTCAGTCACCCGAATCCGTCATTGTGACAGCAGAATTCGCTTTTCCTTACGCGTGAGTGCCCGGTGTGGTTCTTCCTTCGAGATCGGCAGTCCCCACGGCCTGCCAACGTCCTCGACGAGCAGGTCAATCAGCAGTCCAGCGCCGGCCGCGATCAGAAGATACAACGCGATCTTATGATGGTTCGGGTCGCACCTATGCGTGGCATCAAGCGAGATCCAAGTCGCGCCGCCCGCAGCGAGCATGGTGAGTAGATGCAAACCGGCCAGCAAGCGAGGGCCCCAGCATCCCCTTCGCGTTCGGTGCATGACAACCTTCGTCAACATCAGCACGACAGCGATCGCCGCCACATTGTTGAAGAAGTCTGGCGCGAAACCAGTACACGACATGGCAACACCTTCCGCCGACGACGATCGTGGCGAAATATGTTAGGCGTCGAAACCCCACCTCAAACAGAGCGACAGCCTGGCAAGCAGCGCTGTGTCAGACCGCCGCAACCTCATTCACCGCTTCGATGCGCGCAGGCACGTGCTTGTGCCACGGCGTGCCCGCGTAGGCGTCTCGCCATTCCGTCGACGTGAGCGCGTTCGGTGCGACGCCCGGAACGCGCGTATCACCGTCGTCGCCGACGAAGTCGAGCCCCAACCCGTTCGGCAGCGAAGCGTGGCCGGGAAGCATGGCTTCGCTGATCTCGACACTCGCCTCCGCGCTGCCGGCCGCCGTGGTGATGCGTGCGCGCCCACCGGCGACCAGGCCGAGGGCTTGTGCATCCTCCACGCTGACCCGCAGCGCCCCATCGGCATCACGCTTCCGCCAGCTCGGGTCTCGGAAGATGTCGTTGGCGGTATAGGCCCGACGCTCACCCGCTGACAATACAATCGGGAACTCCGACGTGGTCAGCGGCGACCGTTCCGCCTGCAGTTCCTCTATCTCCGCGAGCATTTCGGGCATGTCCAACGCGATCTTGTGATCGGCATGCGCGATCAGCTCGAAGTCATCCTCGTACTCGTGCACGGTGAACGTCACACCGGAGCGGCTCTGCAGGATCGCCTCGAAGAGTGCATTGCCGTCGGCATGACCGGCGCGTCGAACTGCCTCGGGATACTTCATTGCCGTCTTCTGCGCCAGCCCCCACAGCGCGGCAGCGCCCTTGAGGCCATCGGGCAGTGTCGGACCCAGCGTCTCGTAGAGGACGTAGGGCAGCGCGCGGCTCATCGCCGGGTTGGCACTTACCGCTGCGAGGAACGCCTGTGCGTAAGCTTCCAGGCCACCATCAGCCGCCTCTCGCAGCGGCTCGAGATCGGCGTCATCGACGACGCCGAGCGCACGAACCAGCCGAGCCCAGATCTCGGGCTCGGGCAGTGTGCCCGGCAGCGGCTCGAGCAGTCGATGCCGCAGATGAAATGTGTTGTGCGGGAACTCCAGATTGAAGAACGTCGCTTCCGGTTTCTCGAACTGGCTGGCCGCGGGAAGCACGTAGTGCGCCAGCCGCGCCGTCTCCGTCATCGCGACATCGATGACCACCATCAGTTCAAGCGACCGGAATGCCTCCCGACACGCCGCCGAGTCTGCCAGCGAATGCGCCGGGTTGCTGGTTTCGACGATCATTCCGCGGAATCGGTCGGGGTGATCGGTCAGAATCTCCTGCGGCACAACGTTGGACGGCACCAGGCCCGAGATGACAGGCGATCCGGTCACCGGTGATCGTCCGACGCCGCCGAACGTGAACAGCGGGGCGAATGACGAATGCAGATGTTGGCCACCGCGTTTGGCGAAGTTGCCGGTCAGGATCCACAGAAGCTTGTTCAGGTAGGAACAGAGCGTGCTGTTGGGCGCCTGCTGGATACCGAGGTCCTCGAACACCGCCACGCTGTCGGCGCCTGCGATCCGCCGGACCGCGGCGCGGATCAGTTCCTCGTCGACGCCGCAGCGCTCCGCATAGTCGGCCACCGGCACCTGACGAAGCACATCGCGCACGGCGTCTACACCGTGGACGTGATTCGTCAGAAACTCTTCATCGCAGAAATTTTCCTGCACCAGCACTGCCGCCATCGCCGCGAGGCACCAGGCGTCCGTCCCCGGCCGCACCCGCAGATGAATGTCGGCCATCTTGGCCGTATCGGTGATCACCGGATCGATGACGATCATCGACCGGGCAGGATCCTTGGCGATCTCGTTGAGGACCGTCCTGGCCCGCGGGAAGCTCTGCGACATCCACGGGTTCTTGCCGATGAAGACCGACACCTCGGCGTGCTCGAACTCGCCCCGCGTGTGGCCACCGTACAGGTGCGCATCAACCCACGCTTCTCCGGTTTTCTCCTGCGCCAACGCATTCGACCGGTAGCGGGAACCGATGGACTTGAGGAACGCGCCGGCATACCCGCCGCCCAGATGGTTGCCCTGGCCGCCCCCGCCGTAGTAGAAGATCTTATCGCCGCCATAGGTGTCGCGGATGCGTTTGAAGCCCTCGGCGATCTCGGTGATCGCGGTGTCCCAGTCGATTTCCTCGTACGTGCCATCGGCCCGCCGCCGCATCGGGGATGTCAGCCTGCTGCGGTTGTTCTGATAGTGATCGAGGCGCAGCGCCTTGTTGCACGTGTAGCCCTGCGATGCCGGATGTTCCTTATCGCCACGGATCTTGGCGAGTGTGCGGCCCTCGAGCTGTACGACGATGCCGCAGTTGCATTCACACAGAATGCAGGCGGTCGACTGCCAGTCACCAGTCATCAGGTGTTCCTTTCGCCCGTCTCGGCCTGCAGCAGGACGCGCAGTTGCCGTTGGACAAGATCGAGTGGTTTCACGTCGCGAGAGGCCCGAGCGACGACGATCGCACCCTCGATCGACGTCGTCACGAGCATCGCCAGTTCTTCTGCGCGCGAGCTGTTCACGCCCTCGGCCATCAAACGCTTGCCGATGAGATCGGTCCACAGCGCGAAGGCTGCCGCGGCGCGCTCGATGACCTTCGTCGTCCGCTCTGGGTCATCGGGGTCGCCGGCTTCGACCGTCACCGCCACGATCGGGCAGCCAGCGCGGTAGTCGGTGCGGATCAACTGCTGCCGATATCCGTCCACCAGGTTGTCGAGCAGGTCGACGGAGTTCTCCGCCGCCGAGATTTTGGCGGCGATGTACTCCCCGGCGTACTCGGTCGCCTCCGCGAGCAGCTGCATGCGGCCGCCCGGGAAATAGTGATAAGCCGAACCCCGCGGCGCGCCGCTGTGCTTCAACACGTCGGAGATCGCGGTGGCCTGAGCGCCTCGTTCGCGTATCAACAGCGCTGCGGACACCACCATCCGCTCCCGTGGATTGCTGACCACGTTATATATGATGGCATACATAACCTCGGAACGGCCAGTCCCGGGACCACGCGTGCGGGTCTTCTAGCCGGTTTGTCCGCTCAGATCCTTCTGAATCCTGCTGACGGTGTCCTTATAGGCCGGTATCTGTACGAAGATCCGCGGGAAGCCTGACATCGCGGATCTTCGATTGTCGCCGCGGTACCTGCTTGCCAAGTTTGCGCCTTGGCTGCGGTCGGCCGTGTGTAATCGGTACTCCAATTGCCTTCTGGCACTACATCTAAGTCTCGACGCCCGCCTTCTGGCCGGCGTCTTCGGTATCGCGGCGCCGCTCGCGAAGCACGAATGCCGCAAGCGCCAGCGCAAGGACGACACCGGCCAGAACTCCGATTTCGACAATGGCGCGGGCGAAGGCGGGCCCTTTCTCCAGGAGCGTCGCGGCCTCCACCGAGAGCACGACGATCTCCTTGATGCCGGCCAGGATGCCGACGATCAGAAACGGTTCCGCGACGATCTCGTGCGACCTCAGGCATGCGCGGACCGCGTACAGCAGCTCGACGAAGATGAAGATCAGCAGCAGCCCATCCAGGATCTCGAGCATGACGGTCTTCACTGGTGCGCTGCGCAGCGTCAACATGGTGTTGAACTGCGCGATCAACAGCGCAACCGATCCGATGATCAGTACAAGCGCGATCCCCCAGTAGACCGCGTCTTCCAACCTGCCAAGAACGCGGTCGGCGAGGCGCTGACGTTCCTCGTCTCCTTCGGATTCCGACTGCTCCGCCATGGTCAGCGATTCAGCATCCAGATCCGGGTGGAAAGCGCCGTCGCGAACGCGCACCACAGTGGATAGAGGACCAGTGGGATACCGCGGGTGGATCGCACTTCGATCGCCCGCCGGGTCAGGTCGGCACTGCTTGCGGTCAGCGCCCCGGCCGCGACAGCGGACGCACCGAGCTTGCGGCGACTGAAGAACAGCCACGTCCAGCCGCCGTTGAGCACAAGGTTGACCGCCAGCGCGGTGCGGTACGCACGCGCCTTCTCGTGGCGGCGCTGATCCTCGAGCTCATCGATCGTCGTCGCGGACACCGCGGCGATGTCGGCGTACAGGATCGGCCAGACGATCGGAAAAGCCTGCCGCGGCGGCTGAAAGGATGGTTTTCGCAGCTTGGCATACCACTCGGACTCCGCAGGCCTGCTGGCCAGACCACCGACCGCCGCCGTGGCGAACACTGCCGCTGCCGACTTTGCAAGCGTGCTGGGGCGCATGGACATTATTTAACCCTCCTGCCGATGTCACAAACTCGGCCGCTGGATGCGTCTCGTGGTCATCAAGCCAGTCGAAGTAGCGAAAGGAAAAACGATGAAGGAGATCCTCATCCTCGGCGCCGGATACACCGGCATGGGCGCGACCATGGGCCTGGCCGGCCGTTTGAAGGGCCGCGACGACGTCCACATCACCCTGGTCAACCCGCAGACCCGGTTCACCGAACGCCTGCGCCTGCACCAGACCGCCTCGGGCCAGGATCTGGCCGATCTGCAGATCCCCGACCGCCTCGCCGGTACCGGGGTGCAGTTCGTTGCGGGCTGGGTCACCGCCATCGACGCCGGCGCGAAGACCGTCCGCATCGACGACCAATACGTGCTGCGCTACGACACCCTCGTCTATGCGCTCGGCAGTGTCGCCGACACCGACACAGTCCCCGGCGCCGACGAGTTCGCCTACACCCTGAACAGCGCACGGGACGCCACAGTGCTGGCCGATCAGCTGGACCGGGTCGGAAACGAGACCGTCGTCGTCGCCGGCGGCGGGCTGACCGGCATCGAGTCGGCCGCCGAGATCGCCGAGCAACATCCCGACGCCCATGTCGTCCTGCTCAGCCGGGACGAGCCCGGTTCCATGATGGGCGAGAAGGCGCGGGCCCGGCTGCACACGGGTCTGACCCGACTCGGCGTGCAGGTCCGCTCAGGCGCAGACATCGTCAAGGTGATGGCCGACGGCGTCGCACTCGCCGACGGCGACGTCATCCCGGCACGATCGGTGTTGTGGACAACGGGCGTGCGGGTGTCCCCCTTGGCCGCCGCCGCGGGCCTACACGTCGACGACCGTGGCCGCATCGTCACCGACGAGTCCCTGCGGTCGGTGTCCCATCCGAGCGTCTACGCCGTCGGCGACGCCGCCGCGATCCGGCAGACCTATGGCGTCATGCACGGCACCTGCCAGAGCGGGATCCCCACCTCGCTGCACGCCGCCACGTCGATTGTGCGTGAGTTGAAAGGCAAGCAACCCAAGCCATTCCGCTTCGGATACGTCCATCAACCCGTCAGCCTCGGGCGGCACGACGCCGTCATTCAGTTCACCCACGCCGACGACAGCCCGGGACGGTTCTATCTGGCCGGCCGATTGGCCGTGGCGTACAAAGAAACGGTGAGCTCCAGCCCATGGACCACCTACCGGCTGATCAGGGCACTGCCGATGGTCGGGTCGATGACGTGGCGCCGCGGCGGCGGGTCGAGCCGGTGAGCACCGACGAGCAGACGTTCTCCGAGTATCGGAAGCTGTTGTTCGCCATCGCCTACCGGCTTCTGGGCTCCGCCGCGGACGCCGAAGACGTCGTGCAGGACGCGTGGTTCAAGTGGTCGGCCGCCGATCGATCCCAGGTCTCCGACCCGAAGGCCTACCTCGCCAGGATCGTATCGAACTTGGCGATCGAGCGTCTCCGGTCAACGCGGCGCCAACGCGAGACCTATGTCGGGCCGTGGCTGCCCGAGCCGATCCTGACGGAAACTGATGCCGCCGAGGACGTCGCCACCGCCGAGTCGGTCTCGCTGGCCATGCTTGTCGTGCTGGAGACCCTGAGCCCGTTGGAGCGCGCGGTGTTCGTTCTCAAGGAGGTCTTCGACTTCTCGTACGCCGAAATCGCTCACGCCGTTGACCGTTCGGAGTCGGCGGTGCGACAGGCCGCGCACCGCGCCCGCAACCACATCCAGGCGCGCCGACCGCGATTCGAGGCCGATCGCGCCAAGAAGCGCATGATCACCGAGCGCTTCTTCGCCGCGGCCACCGGCGGTGATATCAACGAGTTGATGGACCTGCTGGCGCCGGAGGTCACACTCTGGACTGACGGCGGCGGGAAGGTGCGCCAGGCGATGCGGCCGATCATCGGCGCGCCGAATGTCGCCAGGTGGCTGGCCGGCACGATCCAGCGGCCGTACGAGGGCGTCGAAATCGCTGACATGACAGCGGAAGTCGTCGACATCAACGGCGCCCCCGGCATCGTGATACGCGGCGCCGACCGCATCATCGCCACGCTGACCGTCGACCTGGATGCCGACGGCAGGATCGAGACGATCCACAACGTCGCCAACCCCGACAAGCTTCACGCCATCGCCGATGGGGTCACCCGCCTGTGAGCTAGCGTGACCTGATGTCAACAGCATGGACGCTGCGCACGGGCACCGCCGAAGACCTGGACCTACTGGGACCACTATGGGTTGCCGTTCACCACCGCCATGAGGAAAGCATGCCGGAGCTCGCGCCGTACGTCAGCGACGCCGAAACCTGGCGGGCCCGCCGGAAGTTGTATGAAGAACTGCTCGCCAAGCCCGACACCCTTCTCCTGGTCGCCCTCGTCGACGGCGAGCCGGTCGGCTACGGGCTGGCCCACCTGTTCGCCGTGGAAGACACCTGGATCGAAGACACCTGGACGACGGGCGACCGCATCGGCGAGATCGAGTCGCTGAGCGTGCTTCCCCAATACCGCAGCAGTGGCTTGGGGTCGCAACTTCTCGAGCGGCTGGAGGACCATCTGCACGAGCGAGGCGTCGACGACCTCATCCTCGGCGCGCTGGCGGGCAACGCCGACGCGATCAGGCTGTACGAACGGCGCGGCTACCAGCCGACCTGGCTCTACCTGTCCAAGTTCGCGGGGCGCGGTCGCAGTAACCGGTAGCCGCCGTAAAGAGCCGCTGCCACAAGGAAATTCACGAAGTAGGCGATATCCGCGCCATGCCACGCCCCGGCAACAGGGCCGGTGTACAGCGAGGTGTTCATGAACGGTACGGCCGCACCGTAGGCGAGCACGAAGGCCGCCACCGCCGCGACGGCATCCAGCGGCGCGGTGTGCTCCTCGGCGGGGTTGATGGTCGACCGGCCGCGGATGCGCATGACCCAGTCGATGACCACCACCGCGACGAACGCCGGGATCCAGTAGCTCACAAACAGCAATACATTCTGAAACCGCGACGCCGTGTCCGCGGAATGCAGCCACAGGATCAACAGGAACGCGATTGCGGTGACGACGACCGCGGATATCGGCCTGCGCACGCGAACCCCGATCGTCTGTAGGGCGAGAGATCCGCTGTAGTCGTTCATCACCCCGGAGCCGATCGAGGCCAAGGCAATGATCAGCAGGGCAACGCCACCCAGGATCCCGCCACCCATCACCGAGCGCACGCCCTCGGCGGTCTGGTCGGACACCAGCCCGCCTGCGGCGATCCCGATCCCCTGAACAAAGATGTACGCCAACACGATCCCGGCGAAGGTGAAGCCGAACACTGCTTTGCGGGACGAGCCGGAGGGCAGGTAGCGGCTGAAGTCGGCGGCGTAGCTGGCCCACGAAATCGACAGGCTCAGCGCAATGGTGACCTCGAGGACGAACGCGCCCGCCAGGTCGGCCCCGTGCACCGTCGCGGGGGTGACGATCTGGTGGCCCGCGGCGAGTTTGACGGCGAACACGACGAACGTGACGAGTAGAACGACCGTCAGCACCGCCTGGATTCGGTGGATCATCTCGTATCCGAAGAATCCGACCGCACCCTGCACGCCAAGCACGATGAGAACAGCGCTCCAGAACGGAATACCGAGCAGCACCGCAAGCGCCTCGCCGCCGAACAGTCCGACGAGCGCATCCCATGCGATCGACGACAGCCACTGCAACGCACCGGGAAGCACCACCCCGGCGCCGAACGCCATCCGCGAGTTCGGTAGCTGAGCGGCACCTGTGCGCGGGCCCCACGTCGACAGGTAGGCCACCACAAGCGAGCCAAGCACCGTGCCGATCACCATCGCAAGCAGGCCAAGCCAGAAACCGAGCCCCAAACCGATCGCGAGCGCACCGGTGAAGACACCGGTCATGTTGACCTGCGG
>JBKPSU010000149.1:0-40959 GCA_046735135.1 Actinomycetota bacterium | reverse complement strand
CGCGACGGTGTCATTGTCGAATTCCGGTCAGGCGGCAGGGATTTGGTCGAGCCCGAGCAGCTCGTCGACCTCGGGCCGCATTGCTGCGCTCAGCTCGCGTAGGTGATGGCGCAATTCCGCCAGGTCCCAGTTGTAGCTCGCGATGCGCTCGGTGATGTCGAACAGCGGCTCGGAGAGTCGGTCACGGGTGCCCTCGTAGTCGCGGAGGGCCTTGAGCTGAAAGTGCCGGCTGCGGGGTGCTTCGACGACTGCCCTGGCGAGCAGTTCCGCGTCGCGCAGGGCGTCCGTGATGCCGTGCGCGGTGATCGGGTCCTTGAAATACCCGGCGTCGCCGACCAGCGCCCAACCTGGGCCCGCCGAGGCGCGGATCCAGCCGGGCAGGCCGGGAAAGGCGCGCAGCGTGCCGACGGGTGGTGCAGCACCGATCGAGCGGGCCAGCTCGGGGGCGGCTTCGGCGAGCAGAGACCGGTAGGTGGCGTCGAGGCCCGCCGACCGCCGCCCGGTGAACCTGTCGCTGGTGGTGCCGACCCAAACGGCGGCCAAGCCATCGTTGGTCGGCACGACTCCCGCGGTTATGCCCGGTCGGTACACCCAGTGGTAGCGATCGCGGGGAAGTCCGGGGAAATAGCCGTAGAGGAGCGCGCTGGATTCCGTGCCCCGGCGGTGGAAGGGCGCGTCTACAGCCCGCGCGATCGTCGAGTTCCGTCCGTCGGCGCCAATCGTCAGCGGTGCGGTCGCACGGAAACAGATGCCGGTCCCGCGGTCGATTCCCTCGACGCCGTGCACCCTCCCGTCGTCGGTCAAGACCCGCGTCACCCGCGCCGGGATGCGAACCTCGGCGCCTGCCACGCGGGCGGCTTTGAGCAGCAGCGGATCGAGAACGGTTCTACGTGGGGCGTACAGCGCCGATATGCCACCGCTCGGACGGATGTCGACGGTCTCGACTTCGTCGTCTCCGTAGGCGAACTCTGTCGAACGAACGGCCGGTGTGCCCGCGTCGACGACGGCGTCGAGCAGACCCCAACGGTGCAGCTGCAGCACACCGCCGCGCATGAGTGCGTGGGTGGACAGGGTGTCGGCGCCCGGCCGGGCCGCCTCGACGACGAGCACTCGCATGCCGCCGCGGGCCAGCAGCATCGCGGTGGCCGCACCGGCGGGCCGGCCGCCGACGACAATCGCGTCGTAGTTGTGGTCCATCAGATCTTCTCCTCAGTTGCAGTCGAAATAGTGGGCGAGGTGTCGGCTCAGGTCCGTTGCGTCGGCGGCAGCGCCGTCGATCAGGGTCGATTTGCGACGGCGCAGGAACGGCATGCCGATGAGGTACAGGCCGGGGCTTGCGGTGACGCCGCCGTCGTGTCGAACATGGCCTTTTCGGTCGAACACCGGGACGTCGAGCCAGAACAGATCGGGGCGAAAACCGGTCGCCCAGAGGATTGTTCGGATGGCGCCTGAGCGTAGGTCTAGGGTCAGCGGCGTGGACGCGGCAACGGCGGTCGGTGTGAACCGTCGCGGCGGATCGCCACTGTCCAAGCCTGCTTTGGTCGCCCAGGCGTCGATCGTGTCGAGCAGCCGTTCGAGCTTGAGGTCGGCCACCGTGAACATGTTCGGCAGTGAGCCGGAGAATTGCGCGTTCCCATCGTGAATGCCGGCCAACCGTCCGACCAGCTGCACCCCAGCCTGACTCAACGAGTTCAGAACGACGGTGGCCCGGTCGGGTGAACCGACCAGCTGCATCGACGGCAGGTTGCGGGCTCGGACCAAGTCGGGAACTTGGTCGTAGCGTTCGTCCAGCAGGCCCGCCGCGTCCATCCGCCACAGGATGTCCTTGCCGCGATACGTGCGCGGCATCCGTACGTGCTCGCCGACGGCAAGCGTGACGTGCCGACCGGAGCGGTGCAACTCCGCGGCGATTTGGATGCCGCTTGCCGACGCCCCGACGACGAGAACACCGCCGTCGGGAAGCTGGCTTGGATTGCGGTAGTCCAGCGGGGTGAGTGTGGTGATGCTGACGGGCACACCGCCGTGCAGCGCAGGCACTTTGGGAATTGTGCTGGCTCCCGGGGCGAGCACGACCGACCGCGTGTGCCACAAGTCCTGGTCGGTCTGCACCACGTGCGCTACCTCGCCGCGTTCGAATACGACGTGGTCAATGGAACGGTCGGCGAGGCAACGACTCATGGCCAGTCCGCAATGCCCGGCGCCCACCACGATGGCGGATGTCTTCAGCATGGTGAGCCTCCTGCTGCCCGTCGCGTGCTCAGGACACGTCGACGGTGACGGGGGTGGGGTTGGTGAGGATGTCGTAGACCGCTGAGCGTTTCTGCGATTGCGCGACAAGGGCTTTGATCTGTTCCGGGGTTGCGTCGGCGTCGATCTGGTAGCTCACCCGGACACCGGTGAAGCCGTTGCGGACATTGGGATCGGCGCCCAGGATGCCATGGAGATCCTCGTCGGCCTCGACGGTTGCCTGCACCGAGCGCAGCTGAATCTTGCGGTGCTGGGCGATCGAGGCGATGCCGGCTGTCAGGCAGCCGCCCAGCGCGACCAACACGTATTCGACAGGGGAGATGCCATTGTCCTGCGCGGCGAACGCGAGCGGATGGTCGATGTCATGGGTGAACGTCGTCTTGTGATGCTGCTGCTCGCCGAACCCGTAGAAAGTGTCCACGGTTGAGCGGCTGTGTGTGCCGCCGACCCAGGAAACCGTGGCGCGCCATTGGAACTGGGCGATCTCGGGGGTATCAGCCAACGCCTCACGGACGCCGAGCAGAGCTTCGACGTTGACGCCGTTGTCGATCGGGGTGTGCATCGTGGTCATGAACTTCTCCATTCTCTGGTGACCAGTTTTCATCGGAAAGCCGGATGTTCTGTGTTAGTGGTGATCTGATATGTGAATTGCGTTGTAATCCAATGGAACTTGTCCGAGACGAGTACTGCACCGCACGGTGTGTGGAGAGCTCGAAGTTTTCGAAGGCCGCGTCCGCGAAGGACAGGGTTCCGGTGCTTCGAGCGCCGCGTCACGTGGGTTCTGGAAAACGATCACGCCGCAATGATCAACCTGGCGACCCGTTGAACGCATGAGGCATCTACCTCATCTTTGGAAACGGACCTGCCGTCAACGTCTTTGACGCGCCGGCCGATCGCAGGTGCACGCTCAACTGGGACTTGCCGTATAGCCCTACTGCGCGGTCACAACCCCAACTTGTCTGCGCGCGCGCAAAGGTGAGGCAAATGCCCGACGCGCAGGCGGGGCGGGCCGATCAACCATCGAGGCATGCGGCCCGAGCACAGTCAAGCCGTCGACCGCGACGTGCACCTACATGTGGAGCACGTAGTCACAACAGCGGCTCCGCTGTTGTGCCGCAGTGATCGTCCGCGCGAGGTCCACGAGTGCATAGTGCAACGCGGCGGCCTCCGTGTCCGCGCCGAGGCGGACCAGCAGGCGGGTCACGTACCGCAGGGTGAGCCACTGCTGCGACCCAGTCCCAGGTCCCCCGTGTTCCAGTGGTCGAGGACATCGAGGAACATGCGCGCCGTGATGGCGGGGTCACCGTGCACGGCGCGGATGGCCGCGGCCTCGTCCAGGCGATTCCTGTCAACCAGTTAGTGACGCGGCCAGTTCGGCCGCTTTGTCGAACAAGATCAGGGCGTCTGGCTCGGACTCTTTGAGTGCGCGTCCCAGTGCGCAGCGGGCCATCGACAGCGCGGTCGGGTAAGCCGTGGTGTCCGCGACTTGCACCGCTTCCTGGGCGGCGGGCAAGCAGAGGGGTCTAGGCGAACACTTCCGGACGTGATGCGACGTACTGTTCGACGGTTTGCGGGGGCTGACCGGTGACCAAAATGCTCATAGCGGTATCGCCGATTGAGTGCTGTAGCGGCCTCGCGTGCTTGGAGTGCCAGGATGACGTCATCCGGCTCGTTAACAGCAAGGTCTTGAGCGCTGCCTCCGATTCCGTGCACATGTTGGACTGTCCAACACCTTTCGGCATAGCCCCACGGCATCTCGCGACCATCCCACGTACTCTCGCGCCTTTTCACGCAGGTAAACCTGCATTTCCGCAGGTCACAGCCCGGGTTCGATTCCCGGCAGCTCCACCAAAGGGCCGCAGGGATGCGGCCCTTTGTGTTTCTCCACGGCCGAGTTGAGGTCAACTCACGTTTTCGAGTTCGTCGAGCACGTCCTACGGCGGCCGGGTCGCGCTTCGGATCTGACAAAATCAGCGACGTGATCCCGGTGGTCCTTTAGGCGGTGCGCGTTGTGAGCGCGACGTGGACGACGCGGTCGTGCAGCCTGCCGGCGAGAAAAAGTTGCTGATGCTACGCGACCGAACGTGGTCGGGCCTGGCGGCGGCATCGGTCGTCGGCGCGCTGCCGTCCCTTGCCTTTCCCGCGCCGTCGTTGTGGTGGCTGGCGTGGTTCGGCATCGTGCCCCTGTTGTTAGTGGTGCGCGCCGCGCCGACTGCCCGCGCGGCCGCTCTGCGGGCGTGGTGCGGTATGGCCGGCTACATACTGGCCACCCAGTACTGGCTGCTACCGAGTTCGGGACCGTTACTCGTCGTACTGGCCATCGGACTCGGCGCGTTGTGGCTGCCGTGGGGTTTGGCTGTCTATCACTTTCTCGGCGAGCCGATTTCGGCACGAGGGACGCTGGCGGCCGTGCTGGTATTGCCGAGTGCCTGGGTGACGGCCGAAGCGGTGCGGTCGTTGCCGAATCTGGGCGGTCCATGGACCTTGCTCGGCGCGTCGCAGTGGAACCAGCCGGCCACGCTCGCCTCGGCCTCGCTCGGCGGCGTCTGGCTCACCAGTTTCGTGATCGCCGCGTCGAACACCGCAATCGCAGTCGTGATCCTGGGGCGGAGCGTTCCTGCCCGCGTTCTCGCGGCAGCGGTGGCATTGGCATGTGCGGGGCTCGGCCCGGCGATGTTCTGGCTGGGACCTTCGCCCCCTGCGGGGTCGACGGCACGGGTGGCGCTCGTCCAACCCGGCAACATCGAGGATTCCGCGCCCCGTCAATCGGCGAGCGAAGCGCTGACCGCCGCACTGGCAGGCCAGCGGCTCGACCTCGTCGTCTGGGGCGAGAGCAGCGTCGGGGTCGATCTCACCGGAGAGCCGGAGGTCATGACGCGCCTGACCGACCTTTCCCGACGCGTCGGCGCGGACCTGTTGATAAACGTCGACGCCCGGGACCGTAGTGGAGGCATTCGCAAGTCGTCGGTCCTCATCGGACCCGATGGTTCGCGCGGGGAGTATACGAAGACGCGGCTGGTGCCGTTCGGCGAGTACGTGCCGCTGCGGCCACTACTTGGTTGGGTGGCCCGGCACACCAAGGCGGCGGACGAGGACCGAGGGCGCGGCAGCGGACCGATCGTCCTACACCCTGAGGGGCTCGCCATCGGACCGCTGATCAGTTTCGAGACAACCTTTTCCGACCTTCCGCGTCTCGAGGTGCAGCGCGGCGCGCAACTGCTCGTCTACCAGAGTTCGACCTCGTCGTTCCAAGGAAGCTGGGCACAGCCGCAGTTGGCCAGCCAGGCCGCGGTGCACGCCACCGAGGTGGGTCACCCGGCGGTGCACACCGGTTTGTCCGGCATCAGCTCTGCCTTCGACGCGCGCGGCAGCCAACTCGCCTGGTACCCGTCGACGGAACGGGGCGCGATCGTCGTGGACGTCCCGCTCGGCTCACACACAACGCTGTACCAGCGGCTGGGTAACTGGGTTTTAGCGCTGGCATTCTCGGTCCTTAGCGGTGTCTGCGTGGTAGCGGCCCTGCGGTTGCGGCGCTGACAGTCACCATGGCCCAGGCGGCCAATCCGGCGGCAGCGGCAGACAGCACGTGCCAGGCGCCGTGGTACTGCCAAAGGCTCTCTGGTCGGCAGAGCGGTGACCCGGTGCGCCCTGCGGCGTAAGCGGCCAGTCCTAGCGCGAACACACCCGCCGCTGCAACCCAGGCCGACCACCGCTGTCGGCGCCCAATCCGGCCCAGGCCCGCCGCTAAGATCGCTCCCGCGGCGATGATCGGCCAGTCGTGCGCCGGCCCGGACCACGACGGTTGGGGGCCGTGAAAGACAAAACTGCCGGCCCCGACCGCCACGATTGCGACGCCGGCAGCGACAGCCAATGGTGCCCTCAATCGCATCGCCCACCACAGCACAGCGATTCCGGCGGCGACGTAGGCCAGGCTGGTGAGGGTCAGGACGGGTTGCGCCAGCACACCGTCTGAAATGCGCTCGCAGTCCGAGTTGCCGAAACCTACCGGAGCGGTCATGACCTGCATGGGCGATTCACCGTACCGCGCCCCCGCGCGGGCTCGTAGAGCGTGCCGCGTTTCGGTCGGAGTCTGCACAACAACCGAATTCGGGCGAGACGGATCGACTGATCCGTCGGAACCGCAATCAGATTAGTCCGCCGCCGTGGTCAGGTACGCCGTCGGCCGGTATGCCAACCGCACCATTCCCGACGCGTAGGTTGTCGCCGAGATCAGGTGCAGTCGAATCGGAAGCTCGCCTGCGTGGAAGGGCCGGACGCCGTCACCCCAGATGACGGGATGCACCCAGAACCTCACTTCGTCGACGAGGTCCTGGCGCGCGAGGTAGTTCGCGAGCTCGCCGATTCCATAGAGAATCAGATCGCCGGAGTAGCGGGACTTCAGGTTTGCGACCTCGCCGGCGATGTCGGCGCCGAGCAGCTGTGAGTTCCACGTCAATGGCCCCTCGAGGGTGCGCGAGGCGACATGTTTGGGCATCGGGTTGATCAGTTCCGCCCACTCGTCGTCCGATTTCGGCCAGAAGTCGGCGAGCTTTTTGTACGTCTTGCGACCCAGGATGAGGGCATCTGCGGCAATCAGTTGTGCCAGGCCGTCGGCCATACCCAGATTCGGCTGAAACCATCCCTCCAGCGGATCAATCACCATGTCCGTCGTCATGTTCGCTGACACGATCAGCCTGCCCATCGCTCCATCTCCCTGTATCGGCTTCTACGTGTGGTGACTGCGGCGGCCGCCTGAATTCATCGGCTGGCGGCGGCGCTCGGGTGTTTATCCACTGCGTCCGAGTACCCGAACGCCATGACATCGCTGCGGCCCCCATGCAGACGCGCGCATCGCGGGTTCCTTACCCGGTGGACAGAAAACCCTTCCCCTTCAGGCGCGGAATCTGTCTTCCCGGCGATTACGCGAGCACAGCGTGAGCACGAAAATTTCAGCCATGAATTGGGAATCATCCACGGCGCATCCGCAGACGCCACGTGAACCGATCGCGATCGTCGGCATCGGGTGCAGGCTGCCGGGCGGTATCACCGATCACGATGAGCTGTGGACGGCGCTGCTCGAGGGGCGCGACTGCATCGTCGACATCCCCGGCAGCCGTTGGGATCCACAGAAATACCTCGACCCGACTGGCCGGGCGCCGGGTAGAAGCTACGTGCAGAAGGCCGGAATGCTCACCGAGGATCCCAAGGCATTCGACCACACTTTCTTCGGCATCCCGCCCCGGGAGGCGGCGATCCTCGATCCGCAGCAGCGTCTGCTCCTGCAGTGCAGCTGGGAGGCGTTCGAGGACGCAGGCGAGCCCCCGAGTGACCACGTCGGAGCTCGGACGGGAGTCTTCATCGGCGGCTTCATGATGGACCATCTGTCCCTCAAGTCAGATCTACGAGACCGCGATCGGATTACGACGCATTCGGCGACGGCGGCCACGCTAACCATGTTGTCCAATCGCCTGTCGTACGTATTCGATCTGCGGGGGCCGAGCGTCTCGCTGGACACGGCGTGCTCGTCGTCCCTCGTCGCGATTCACCAAGCCTGCCAGAGCATCTGGGCGAACGAAAGCGATGCCGCGCTGGCCGGTGGCGTTAACGTGCTGCTGTCACCGCAGACCCAAGTCACGATGGCAAAGGGCCGCTTCCTCTCGAAAACGGGACGGTGCCAGGCATTCAGCGACAGCGCCGACGGCTATGTCCGCGCCGAGGGCGCGGCAGTGCTATTGCTGAAGCCGCTGTCGGCCGCTCGGCGCGACGGGAACACCGTGCACGCAGTCATTCTCGGCACGGCGGCCAACTCGGACGGCCGAACAAATGGCATCACCGTGCCCAACGGCGACGCGCAGATCGCGGTGATGCGAGCCGCGTACGCACAAGCGGGGGTCGAACCCTCGCAGGTGACTTACGTCGAGGCCCATGGAACGGGCACCCCTGTCGGTGACCCCATCGAGGCGCGCGCGATCGGGACGGTGGTCGGGACCGACCGCGTCGGCGAGCCCTGCCGCATTGGTTCGATCAAGACCAACATCGGACACCTCGAGGCGGGCGCGGGCGCGGCCGGCGTCATCAAGGCGGCGCTCTCGCTCAAACATGGCATGGTCCCACCGCACCTGCACCTGAGGGCGGTCAACCCCGCGATCGATCTGAACGAACTCAACCTTGCGATCCCGACGGAAACCGAAGCGCTGCCGCGGTTCGGCGGACGCAGGATCGCCGGCGTGAACTCTTTCGGTTACGGAGGGACCAACGCACACGTGGTGCTCGCCGAGCCTTGGGATACGGCAACCACCGACGAACTGCCCGACCTGCCCGCTTCCCACCTCGAGCCGGCGACGGATCCTCTGCTCCTCGTCAGCGCGCGCAGCCCAGAGGCACTGCGTGACCTCGCCGCAAAGCATGCGGAGGCGCTGTCGAACCCCGACGTCGACCTCGCCGCATATTGCAGAAGCGCCGCCATTCATCGCAGCCACCATCGCCTGCGTACCTCCTTCCCGACGAGTGACCGATCATCGCTGATCGATTCGCTGACAACGTATTCCGCTGAAGCGGCCGCCGAGGTAGAACCCGTGCTGGACGCGCCAAAGCTGCTGTTCGTCTACACGGGTATGGGCCCCCAGTGGTGGGCGATGGGCCGCAAGCTCTACGAGACAGAGAAGGTCTTCCGCGAAGCGGTCGAGGAGTGCGACGACGCCTTTCGCGAGTTCAGCGGCTGGTCGATTCTCGACGAGATGCTCGCCGAGGAGTCGGTTTCGCGCATGGCCCGGACGGACGTCGCTCAGCCGGCGAACGCGGTCCTGCAAATCGCGCTGACCCGACTGTGGCGCTCGTGGGGCGTGCATCCCGACGGCGTGCTGGGACACAGCGTCGGTGAGCTCGGGGCAGCCTACGCGTCGAACGCGCTCAGCCTCCGCGACACCATGCTGGTGGCGTATCAACGAAGCCGGCTGCAAGCGCTTCTTGCGGGTAAGGGAGCGATGCTCGCCGTCGGGTTGACTCCCGACGAGGCCGAGGCCTTCATTGAACGTTTCACCCCGCAGGTGTCTGTCGCGGCCGTGAACAGCTCGAGCTCCGTCACGCTGGCGGGGGACACGGCGGCGCTGGAAACCATTGCCGCAGAGCTCACCGCGGCAGGGAGGTTCAACCGCTTCCTCAAGGTCGAGGTGCCTTACCACAGCGAGGTGATGACGGAGATTCACGACGAGTTGCTGGCCGTGCTGGAGTCGTTGCAGGCGGCGCCACCCGAGATCGGCGTGTACTCGACGGCCACCGGCTCGCGGATGGTGGACGATCGCCACGACGGATCGTATTGGTGGCAAAATGTCCGTGGCACAGTTCTTTTCGCTGACGCTCTGAAGGCGGCGGTCTCCGACGGTCATCGCGTGTTCCTCGAGATCGGACCGCATCCGGTGCTGGCCTCATCCATCCGCGACGTGCTCGGGGAGGTCGGGGCCAAAGGCATCGGGATCACGTCCCTGCAACGGGGTGCCGAGGAACTCGAGACGATGCACTCCGCGCTGCATTCGCTCTATGCCAGCGGCGCCGCGATCGACTGGCAGACGTTCTTCGGCCCCGGTGCCTACACCACGCTGCCCAAGTATCCGTGGCAGCTGGCGAGTCTTTGGGACGAAGGCGAGCACATTGAACGACGACGCGTGGAGTACCACCGGCACCCGATGATCTCCGACATCGAGTCCACCACACCCCGGCGCTTCCTCTCGGAGCTGTCCTTTGGGTCCCTGCCCTTCCTCGAAGACCATCACGTAGCCGGAGCGGTGATCTTCCCGGGCGCGGGCTATGTCGAGCTCGCAGTCGCAGCGCGCGACGCGCTGACCGGCAGCCCGTCCTGCTCCATCGAGGATCTCGAATTCAAGGTCGCGCTGCCGCTCGAGGCTGACAGCCCCGCGCACGTGGCCGCGACGATAGCACCTGACTCCGCGGTGTTTTCGATTCATCGTGAGAGCACGGGCAGCGACCCGGTGCTCTGCGCGCGGGCGAAGGTGTACTCGTCCGGGCGCATACCGGAAAACGTTGACATCGAGGAACTTCGGCGACGGCTGACCGACGATGTCTCGCCCGACGCGCTCTATGCCTCACTCGCCAAACGCGGCCTGCGTTACGGTCCAAGGTTCCAGCCCGTCCGCTCGCTGCGGCGCACCACGGGCGAGGTGCTGGCCGGTCTGGAGCTGCCCGAAGGCGTTGACGCACAAAACTATCACCTTCATCCGGTGCTGCTCGACGGCGCGTTCCAAAGCCTGATCGCATCGGTCAACGAGGGACCGCGCGAGGATCTGATTCCGGTGGCGATCGATCGGATTCACTACCTCGGTGGATCGGCGGCCGTCGCGTATAGCCACGGTCGGATCGTTCGGGCCGACGCGCACGGAGTGACCGGGGACATCACACTGCTGGCCGACGACGGCACGGTGATCGCCCAGGTCTTCGGGTTCAGATGCCGGTTCCTGCCGAGGATTCCACGGCATGATCAACACCTGCGCCGCTTGTACACGCGCACGTGGGTGCCGCTCGAAGCCGCGCCAAGCGCGCCAGCCTCGTGGCTGGTCGTACGGGACGACGACATTCAGCCGGTCCTCGACGAGCTGTCCACGCAGTCCGAACCCGTATGGCTGATCGATCTGCGGTGGGCGTCGAAAACCGCCGACTCACCGAGCCCGATCGACGATGGGGCGGCCATGGCAGAGCAGCTGCTGAACACGGTGAAGTCGTTGCCGCCGGGTCAGCCGGCACGCTACTTCATCGTCACCCAACGCGCTGAGGTGCTTGACGCAGACACTCACGGTCCCGCGATCGATCGCGCTGTGCTCCTCGGCGTGTCGCGCACGCTCATCTCGGAGCGCTTCGATCTCGGCGTCACGCTCGTGGACATCGACAGGCCATTCGAGGACACCGATGAACTGCTGCAAATCCTCAGCCGGGTGGGCGAAGAGCAGGAGATTGCGCTGCGCGACGGAAAGCTGTTCTGCGCGAGGATCGATCGGGTGCCCGCGGTCAAAGCCGTGCAGCAGGAGGAATCGCAAACGCTTGCGGTCGCTCCCGGGGCCGCCTACGAGGTGGAGCTCAAAAGCACTGGATCCCTGGACGACATCGCGTTCACGCCCTGCGAGCGGGGGACCGTCGGCGCCGACGACGTGGAGATCGAGGCCGAGTACGTTCCGCTGAACTACAAGGACGTCCTCAAGGCCATGGGCCTCATGTCGGACCGGATCACGAAGGACACGTACTCCGGAAGCGGGGTCGGGATGGAGGTCGCCGGTCGAATCTCCCGTGTCGGCAGCAATGTCACGAGCCTCCAGGTCGGCGATCGCGTCTACGCGCTCTGCACCGACGGGTTCAGGTCCCACGTGATCGTTCCGTCAGACCGTGCCTTCGAATTGCCGGACTCTGTCTCGCTGGAGGAGTGCACCAGCATGGTGGCATTCATCACCGCGTACCACGGGCTGGTGAAGATCGCCCGCATGCAGAGGGGCGAGACCGTGCTGGTGCACGGCGCCACTGGCGGCGTCGGTCTCGCGGCGATTGAGCTGGCGAAGTGGATCGGTGCCGAGGTCATCGGAACCGCAGGTTCGGACGAGAAGCGAAACCACCTGCGCTCGATGGGCATAACGCATGTCGCCACGTCGCGCGATGTGTCGTTCGCAGACGACGTGATGGCGTGGACCGAAGGGCGGGGCGTTGACGTCGTGCTCAACTTCTCGCCCGGCGAGCTGATGACGAAGAGCCTTGCGTGCCTCGCGCCGTTCGGACGATTCATCGAGATCGGCAAGATGAGCTTCGAGCAGGACGCACCGCTGAACCTGCGCCCCTTCAACGAGAACCTGCTTTACGCGTCGGTGGACGCCGACCGGCTGATAGCGAGCCGGCCCGACTACATCGCAGGCATCATCTCCGAGTTGCTCGACTTGATGACCGAAAAGCGTTTGGGGAGTGTCCCGGTCACGCTGTTCGGCGCCAGCCGCATCGAAGATGCCTTCCGGCTGATGGCCCGTGCCAAGCACATCGGCAAGGTGTGCGTGGCCATCCGCGATCCGGAGCTGCAACTGCGCGTGAACCCGCCGCGACGAATCCGCCCGAACGCCACGTATCTAGTCACCGGGGGACTTGGCGGATTCGGATTGGAGACCGCGAAGTGGCTCGTCGGCGAGGGGGCCCGACACCTCGCGCTGGTGAGCCGTAGAGGCGCCGACGCGCCAGGTGCGCGCGATGCAATCCGCTATCTGGAGGCACGCGGCGTAACCGTTCGGGCCTTTGCCGCGGACGTGGGGCGCCGATCCGACGTTGCCACGGTCCTTGACGACATCGCCGCCACGATGCCGCCACTACGCGGGATCATCCACAGCGCAACGGTGCTCGACGATCGCGGCCTGGCGGACCAGGACCGGGCTTCGCTGGACCGCGTCCTCGGACCCAAGGCGCAGGGCGCCTGGAATCTTCACTCGCTCACCGGCGATCTCGACTTCTTCGTGCTGTACTCGTCGATCTCGTCGTTGTTCGGGACCCGCGGACAAGCGAACTATGTCGCCGCCAATTGCGTGCTCAATGCGCTGGCCAAGCTTCGCCGTCGCCACGGGCTGCCGGCGTCGGTCATCCAGTGGGGGGTGCTCGGGGAGACGGGGATCGTGGCGAGGGATGCCAACACCGCCAAGTACCTCGAGCAGATGGGCCTCACCGCGATGAGCATCGACGACGCGTTGTTGGGGTTGCGCGACGTGATCCACGGCGACCCCGAGAGCACCGAAAGCCTCACCGTCGTGGAGGCGGACTGGTCCCGATTCGCGGCGTCTCTCGTGCCGATGGCCGGGGATCGACGGATCGCGTTGCTCACCGACGCCACAGGTTCGGTTACTTCGGCAGCTGGCGCAGAGGTTATCGAACTATTCAAGGGGCTCTGCGACGAAGGCCGCCGAGAACACATTCAGCAACTGCTCGTCAAGATCGTCACGACGGTCATGCAGATGGACGAGCCGAGCTTCGCGTTGTCACAGCCGCTGCACGAGGTCGGGATGGATTCCATCATGGGCCTCGAGATCGCGGCCGGCCTCGAGAAAGCGCTCGGATTGCGGTTGTCCGCTTTGGATTTGGCGGTCGGTCCGTCGATCGAACAACTGGCCCAGACGATCCTCGACCGCCTCACCGACGCGGCGTAGGCAGAACGCAGATAAATAAGCCATGCATCTTCAGAGGAGCCAGAAATGAGTGCTGCAGTTTCGTCAATTGAGGCGTCCGTGCGGGTCGAGCACTGCGATGTCTGCATCGTGGGAGCCGGCATCGCCGGACTCAACGCGCTGTTGGTGGCAAGCCAATACCTATCCCGCGATCAGAAGGTCATCCTCGTCGACCGCAGGGAGCGCACCGGGGGCATGTGGGTCGACACGTACGACTACGTGCGATTGCACCAGCCACACGGCCTTTTCACCGCAGGGAACATCGAGTGGACTCTCGACGAGGATCCCTCCTACCTAGCGACAAAGGGCGAGGTGCTCGACCACTTCGAACACTGCCTCAATGTGATCAAGCAGCGAGTGCAAGTCGATGAGTACTTCGGGTGGTCGCTGGAGTCCCACGATGAGACCGACGGGAACGTGCAAATCGCTTGCCGGTCCTCCGACGGGGCGCCCATGGTGGTGGAGGCGAAGCGACTGATCAAGGCCTACGGCTTGCGCGTTGTACCCAACGACCCGCTCGAAGTCTCCAGCACGCGTGTGCAATCCGTGTCACCGGACTACTGCGACATGCGCAGCGACCAGATGCGGGCGAGCGACGCACCAGTGTGGGTCATCGGTGGCGGGAAGACCGCGATGGACACCGCCCACGCACTCATCACCGAATACCCCGGCCGTGAGGTGAACCTAGTGGCGGGTTCGGGCACGTTCTTCGCAAGCCGCGACAAGTTCTACCCCCCCGGGACCCGGCGATGGTGGCGCGGCGCGCTGGTGAGCAGCATCGCCCGGAAGGCGTCCCGCCGTTTCGACGGCACCAACGCCACAGACGTAACGAACTCGATTCGCGCCAACTTCGGCACCTGGTTGACCCCCGAGGCCGGTAACTTCCTCATCGGGGTCCTGTCCGAAGCGGAGAACCGGACGATCGCCGCGGGCCTGAACGACGTGATCATGGATCACTTCACCGACGTCGTCGACCGCGACGGCAGAACCGAGCTGGTGCTTCGTAGCGGCACCACCAAGGCCATCCGGCCGGGGAGCTGGATAGTGAATTGCACCGGATACATGAATGCCGCTGACCACCCCTACGAACCCTATGTTTCCGAAACCGGTGCGGTGCTCTCTATCCAGAATCGTTCGGCCACCATGCATTTGACGTCGTTTGCGGCCTACTTCCTGACGCACCTGCTGTTCTTGGACAAGATCAAGGACGTCCCGCTGTATGAACTGGACATGTGGGTTCTGCGGGAAAAGTCGAGCCTGGCGTTTCCGTGCACCCTCTTCACGCTCGCGCAGTACAACCTCAGCCTCATCTATGACGCCGTTCCGGCCAAGGTGTTCCGCGACTGTCGGCTCGATTTTGATCGCTGGTACCCGCTTCCCCGGCGCATGGCGGCTACCGCGCGGTTCATGCTCACGCACCGCCGCGACCGCGCGCACCTGCGCAACGCCCTGGACACGGTGAGTGAGCATTTCGACGTCCGGTGCGGGCCATTACCCGCAGAGAACAAGGCTGGCGCGGGTGCGCAGGAGCGCGTCGCGTGATCAAGGAAATGAAAGGTACACCAATGCTGGAAATTACGCATCCTGACCGCAGGAAAGCGACGACCATGCCGGAGCTGAAAATCGACGGCACGGCACTGACCGGAGTGTCCGAAACGACGTTGTGGACCCTCTACTGCCGCGCCACTGAAGCGCGCGGAGCCCAGCCCTTGATCGAGGATCCCCTGGCGGTGGAGATCATGGACCGGATCGACTACGACTTCGGGGTTTTCGAAGCCGCCGGACCGCCCAGATCCATCCGGCAGGTATTCTTGCCCACCCCGCAGTACTTCGCCGTGCGGGCGCTCGCGTTCGACCGCGTCATCAGGGACTTTCTTCGCAAACACCCGAACGGAACCGTCATCGCGTTGGCAGAAGGCCTGCAAACCACGTTCTGGCGCATCAACAGTCCCACGGTGCGATGGATCTCTTTGGACCTACCGCCGGTCATCGCCTTGCGGGAGAAGTTACTGCCAGCCAGCAGCCAGATCACCAATCTGGCGACGTCGGCTCTGGATCAGTCTTGGCATCAGATTCTCGATTCGGGGTTGCCCACATTGATCACCGCCGAAGGGCTGCTGATGTATCTACACCGCGACCAGGTGCACGCACTCATCGGCGACTGTGCCCGACGAACCACCGTCGGCGGACTGCTGTTCGACTGCATTCCACCGCGATCGACGAGCCCCGACGGGTGGCAATTGACCCCGCGCTACCGCACACCGCCCATGACGTTCGGGCTGACCAGCGGGCAGGCACGAGCGCTGCCCCGACAAATACCCGGGCTGGACGCCGCGACGACCATTCCTTACCCCACGGGGCGTGGGGTGCGGGGCAAAGTGCAAGCCTTGCTGCCGCAGTATCCACTGCTGTCGCACCTGAGTGCCTCGGTCACGCTCGTCGAATTCGGTCAGACCGCTGCACCGAGGACGGATGGGACTGTGAGCAGCTGGTGTACGGAATGACGACCGAGATGGCCGAAACAGCAAGGCCCGCTACAGAGCCGCAACACCGGCGGTTCAGCGACTGCCGCGTGAGGCCGTCGCTCGAACGCAACGCGACGACCTTTTGTTCCCGCGGTCCGTCACGTACACGGTGAGGGTGCTGTCCACCGCCACCCCTTCTGGGCGACTGAGGCCGCAGTGAACACAGTTGGCGGCGGGTGCACGGGTGCCCCCGCATGATCAAGGGAATGAAAGGTACATCAATGCTCGAGATGACCCACGTCACGAAGACATACCGGGTCGGCGGCCAGACTGTGCGCGCGCTTGACGATATCGACTTGGAGCTGATCGGCGGGGAATTCGTGTCCATCGTCGGCCCGTCGGGTGCGGGCAAGAGCACCCTGCTTCACCTGCTCGGTGCCTTGGACCGGCCGGACTCTGGGTCAATACGGTTCAAAGGCAAGGAGATCGGCGGCCTCACCGACGAGAAGCAGTCCGAATTCCGTAGACACAGTGTGGGATTCGTCTTCCAATTCTTCAACCTGCTTCCGACCATGTCGGCCTGGGAGAACGTCGCGGTGCCCAGACTGCTTGATGGCGCGCGGATGTCGAATGTCAAGTCGCGTGCGTTGGACCTGCTCGCGCTGGTCGGGCTGGCGGAACGCACGGAGCACCGCCCGTCGGAGCTATCCGGCGGCCAGATGCAGCGCGTCGCCGTGGCCCGAGCGTTGATGATGGACCCGCCGCTGATTCTCGCCGACGAGCCGACGGGCAATCTCGACACGAAGACCGGAGCGGCGATCATGGCGCTGCTCACCGACGTTGCACATCAGGACGGTCGTTCGGTCGTCATGGTGACGCACAACCCGGATGCCGCAGCGGCGACGGATCGGGTGATCACGCTCACGGATGGCCGGATCGGTTCGGACGTGCTGGCCGGGGAGTTGCGATGATCGTCGACCGCATGCGTGTGTTCAATTTGCGCGAGTGGCGCCGGCACCCGGGCCGCGCCGTGATGTCGTTTGTGGTAGTGGCGATTTCGGCGATGCTTCTCGTTGCGGTGTTCGGTATTGCCGGGTCCATCACGGGATCCGCCGATCGCTTCGTTGCGGGGATTGGCGGGAACGCGAGTCTCGAGGTTTCCGGCGTCACCGACACCGGGTTGCGCGAAGCCGTCCGACTCGACGTCGCGAAGGTGCCCGGAGTGGCCGCGGCCGTGCCCATGCTGCGAACATCCATCGGGCTGGCCTCCCAGCGCGTCGTCCTGCTCGGTGTGGACGAGAGCATCGGGGCCATGGCGAGCGATCTGCAGCGGGCGGTCCAGGATCAGATCGGCCCGTTAGCAATGGAAGCGGGTAGCGTCGCGGTGGGCGCCGCGACGGGACATGCGGTGGGTGACTCCATTGCCGTCGGCAACGGGCGGGCGACGGTCGCGGCTGTGATCACGGGAGCCGATGCGGAACGGATCAACGGCGGCAACTTCATCCTCGGGCCGCTGCCGCTGCTTCAGCGATTGTTGAATCGCGTCGGCATGATCGATTCGGTGCTGGTGGTCGCTGCGCCGAATGCCGATCTTGCCTCGGTCCGTGCCGATGTCACCGAGGCGGCCGGCGGACGGGCCGTCGTCACCGATCCGACTTTCCGTTCCGCGAAATCCGGCGGAGCCGTCTCGATCATGAGCGCCCTGATGCTGTCGGCGGCGTCATGCTCCCTCGTCGTCGCCGGATTCCTGATCTTCAACGCTATGAGCATGGCGATTTCCCAACGCCGCCCGGTGATCTCGCTGCTTCGGGCTGTCGGCGCCAAGAAGTGGCAGATTGTGCGCGACCTGCTGGCGGAGGCCGGTCTGATTGGGTTGGTCAGCGGGATCGTCGGATCGGCGCTGGGTGTTCTGATCGGCAGACAGGCAATCGGGGGTCTTCCCCCTGGTCTGCTGCAGGGCCTCGAAACGCGAACCGACTACATCCTGCCCGGCTACGCGATCCCCGTCGCCGTCGCCGCATGCATTGCCGTGAGCGTTGCGGCGGCGGCATTGGCGGCTCGCCAGGCGTACAACGTGGCGCCGGCCGAAGCTCTTGCCCCGGTTGGCACGTCGGTCGCCGATGCCGTTCCGCGGACGGTACGGACGGTGGCCGGCATCCTCGGCGTGTTCTTCATCGTCGCGGCGGCATTCGTCGCGTCCAGCGACCTGGGCAAGCTTTCGGTGGCGGCCATTGGGCTCGCGGTTGTCGGTGATATCGCTCTATGCTTCGCCTTCGCGGGCACGATTGTTCGTGCTGCTTCGGCGGTGGCGAGGGCATTTGGTTCGCCCGGCGCCCTGGCGGCGGCGACGATCGAACGCGCGCCTCGTCGCGTGTGGGCCACCCTGATGACAGTCGTGATCGCGGTGTCGATCACCGTGCAGAGCACCGGCGCCAACACCAACGCGATAGATTCGACGAACGCGAGCTTCGCCTCGCTCACCGAAGCCGCGCTGTATGTGAGCCCATCCCCGGCTGGCGTGCTCCCGACCGCTCCAATGCTGCCGCCGGACACACAGTCCTCGATCGCGTCAATCCTCGGCGTCGCCGAGGTCGTTCCTTCGCAGATGGCATTCGCAACGCTCGGCGACAACCGGGTGGTTATTCAGGGGCTCACGCCCGGCGCGTTTGGGCCGCCGGCTGGCGACATGAATCCGCAAGTCCTGCAACAGATGCTTGCTGGAGATGGCGTGGTCGTGTCGCGCGAAATCGCCCGGAACCTGGGAATTGGCCCAGGCGACGAGTTGACATTGCCCACTCCCACCGGCGAACGGCAGGTCCGGGTGCTGGATGTCGTGCCGTACTTCTCGCTTTTCGGCGGTCTCGTCGCGATGAGTCTGACTCAGATGCGTGCGTGGTTCGACCGGCCCGGGTCGACGATTCTGGCCGTCAAGCTCGCGCCCGGCGCCGATCGCGCCGCGGCCGAGGCGGTGATCAGGGATCGGTTGCCTTCCGACGTACTCGTGTTTTCGGGTGAAGAGTCAGTGGCCGCCATCGGCAAGGGGATGGCGTCGATCACCGGTCTGATTGACGCAATGGCGTGGATCGTGGTGTTCGTCGCCAGCATCGCGCTGCTCAACACGCTGATGTTGTCCGTGCTGGAGCGGCGCCGCGAATTGGGTGTGATGCGGGCGATGGGTGCTTCGCGCCGCTTCGTGTTGCGCACGGTCGTTGCCGAGGCTGCGGGCATCGGTGTCGTCGGCGCGTTGATCGGAGCGGCATTCGGTGCGGTCAACCAGCACCTGGCCACGTCGGCATTGACGAATGTGCTCAGCATCGATGTGGTGTACGACGCAAGCGTGCTGGCCATCGTATTCGCCTGCACTGCGTTCGCTTTGACATTGCTGGGAGCGATTCCTCCGGCTGTTCGGGCGGCACGCCTCGATATCGTCGACGCCGTCGGAGTCGATTAGCCGAGCCTGCCGCACCAAAAGCCTGTTGGCTTCCGTGTTAAGTGCCTCGACCGCGACTACTTGTCGACTTTCCCGCCCGAGTACCACTGTGCGGCGACAGGTCGGATCGTCGTCGTATTTCGCGAACCCATTTCGCCGCGAAGGTGGGGAGCTTATCGTGTTGCGGATCGTGGCTTGGTCCCTGTGAGCGCACGAGACCGACCAACATCGACATCAGCTCGCGCCGTGGGACTCCGGAATACGTCGATCGGCGTGATTTGTTGACCCTCCGCGCTGCAGCAAAGGCTGTCGCGGATCGCGCTGTACGAGAATCCCTTTGGGACCGCCGCTGCTGGCTCTCATCCCAGCGGCGCGTCTGAAACGGGCGGCTCGCAACTGTGTAATCCGTCTTGACGCCGTCAAGGCGCGAGAATAAACCGCAGGTAACTAGCGGCGACGGTCACACCGTCCGTCGCGGTTGCGAGCGACCCGCACGACATCTTCTCCGAACTCACGGGGATAAGGCCTTGGCACAGTGACATCCTTCCAGCCCACCCACTCTGTGCAAGCTATCTCAGGTGTCACCCATCCGTGCAGCAGACCCTTTCGACATGGCTCTGCCGCTCGATCTGCTCGCCGTCGGCTACCGCTCCATGGATGAACGCCGAGCCATCAAATCTTCCTAAATCTCTAAAGAAGCCCGCATCATGCTGCGACAGCCGGCCGGGCGACGGTAACCCCGCGGTATGGCGATCGAGACGTCGGTCAAGCCACGGTTACCTGCTCGCGACCGACCTTTTCGTGGCGGGCGACGCCCATGTTCACAACCGTCCCCAGTGCAAGTAAGGCGACAATGCCTCCACAGGCCGCCGTCAGATCCTTGTCGACCAAGTATCCGACGCCCGGCAGGATCATCGCGGTCGTGATGCCGATCGCCGCTTGCCGCAATGCACCGACTCTGCCCAGTGTGGACGACTTGGCCCAGTGTTGGAGGATGCTCACTTGCTGGCTCGACGACACCGCCACGCCGAGTCCGAGCAGGCCAGCGCCGAGGGGCACAGCTGATTGTCCCAGCGCGCCAGCCGATTCGAGCCCGAGCGTAATCGTTGCGAATCCCACAATCTGTATGGCGAAACCAGAGGTGACGGCCGCTCTACCCGACACGCGCGACAAGTACCGTCCCCACAAGGTAGGGGCCACGATCGCGCCGACCGCAAAACAAACATCCAAAATGCCCAGCCAGCTTTGATTCCCGTAGAGCTGGTGGACGAGCGGCGCCAGCGTCACATTGAACGCGGCGATCGTCAGGAAGTCGACGCCGAGAAGTAGCAACGAAAGCACGGACCACGGACTCCCGAGAGCATCTCGGAGTACTGAGATCCAGCCGTCCCTGGTAGCGCCGTCGCCGTCCTCCGTCGACACCATCGAACGCGCCGACGCCAGCGCGTATGCAGCGAGAGCAAATGCGGTGGCGGCAGCAAAAAACGCCCACTTCGGGCCCGCTGCCCAAAGGAACACCCCCGCAACCGCACCGCCGATGATCTGTCCCGCCTGAACGGATACCGCCCACCGCATGTTGTACTGCGGAAGGGCGTCCGGATCCAAGGATCGCGGACCAACCGCGAAGATTCCGGCTCGATAGAACGGTCGGATGAGATTGACGATCAGACCGATTGCTATGCCCATGATTACGAGCCCCGCCGGAGCGAGAATATATCCCATCAACGCCAGAGCCGGAACGATCGACGCGACGGCACACACCACCGCAGGGTTGACGCGATCCGCTAGAGTCCCGGCGATAGCCCCCAGAAGTATCGGCACCAAATACTCGATCACCACAACGCCGGTGAAGGCCGACACTGATCCCGATTTCTCAAAGAGCGCTTGTCCCAGCGTGATTGTGAAGCAACCCGACGCCAAATTGAACAATAGGGAGCCAGCCAGTGGACGGAAGCCGGGCCACCGAGGTGTGGAAGTAATCATCACGCAGGCTCCAGCAGCGGCACGGGTTTCAGCGCAGCAAGGCGGGCTCGTTCGCACGCCTCCAGTGGGTCGTCGGCGTGGGCCATCGCGCCCACAGATCTCCCATAGCTCGAGTCGACCTGCGGGACCAGGTGCTCACCCACGTTCAGGAGGGCCGTCACTACATCCACACCGGGCATCGATCGCGCCTCCTCGATACCGTCCCAACCGGCAATGACGCCGAATTCGACCGGAAACACGAACTGGCTACTTGCAAAACCGATATCGGTCGCTGCCGGGATCTCGTCGAGACCCTCGATCTGATCCCGGACAAAGAGCTCCGCGAGATCCAGGCCAGTGGATGACCGCACCAGGTCGAGAATCATGTCCCCTCCGCCCCGCAGGTGGGTCTCGACGATGTGCGCCGCGCCGGCGTCGTCGAGGATCACTTCGGTGTGCAACAGTCCACGGCCGATGCCCAATGCGTCAACACACGCGGTCGCGGCGTCCACGATGCGAGCCAGCTCGACCGCATCGAGCGGTGCGGGGTGAAGGTGTCCTGATTCGACTGCGCCGATGGTGGTCTTGGCGGTTACTCCGTGCCATGAGGCGCCCGAACGTACGATCAGAGACTCGACACTGAATTCCCGGCCGATCTTCCGCTCTTCTGCCAGGTAACCCTCGAACTCGCCCCGACGGGCGTCGAGAAACTCTTGCAGCTCGTCGGCCGAGCGATGGAATGTCACGCCTCTGCTGGCCCGGCCATCGACGGGCTTCAACACGATCTCCGACGTTGGGGTAGTTCCCGACCACACGATCCTGTCGTCGACAACGACGCCGTGCGCCACGGATCCGAGGCCTGTGGCGGCGAGTCGGGCGCGCATCGCGGCCTTGTTGACCGTGCGGTGTGTCACCTCAGGACTGGCGAAGGGCAGTCCCAGCTTTTCTGCTATCAACGCACCGAGTTCGACGGCCTCATCGTGAAGGCAAAGTATGCCGTCGAATCCCGTTCCGTCGACAGCCCTGATCACCCTGTCCGCCAGGAAGATTCGGTCGTCGGATTCGTGGTCGGAAACGTCGACGATCCGTGTGTATGCGTCCGACGCGAGCATCGTCTGCGCCGGTCCGGACTTGACCAACGTCAACTCGGCTCCGAGTCGACGGGCGATCTCGTGGACTGATGCGATGCCGCCGACCACCAGTAGATGCGTCATGCCGCAGACCCCCTGGCGCCGACCACCATCAGCGCACCGGAGCCCACGGGGAGCAGGCGATGTCCCGCGCGGGTATCGGTGAGCTCGCGACTGATGCCGCGGAAGTCATCCATGTCGACGAGTGCGACGTCGTCGATGAGCGCAGTGCCGACGTCACCGATCAGATCGCGTTCGAGCAGCAGGCGGCGACGTCCATCCGGATAGGTGACCGCCCGTGTGCACCGAAAGCCGTGGGAGAAGTAGTTCCGCAGCGACCGGTGGTTGCGCGCCGAGATCTGAGCGAAGCCGCGATGTGCACCGAGTTGCTCTGCGACGGCGATGTGTCTGAGGATGCCGGCACGATGCAACGAACGGCCTTGGTACGAAGGCAGGACCATCGCCGCGGCGAAAACGACGTCGTTGGAAGTCGGAGCGCAGGCTTCGAACTCGACGTCCTCACCGGAAGCGACGAGATCAGTGGTCAGCGCAAGGTAGGCCACGAGGTCGTCACCGTCGAAGAACCCGAGGGACTCACCGAATACGTTCAGGTGACCGCGAACGAACATCTCCTCGTCATCCTCGCGGACATACATGTCAGGGTCCGGGAGGCTACTGAGCACGGCATCGCGTATTGCGCGCACCGCCTCGTAGTCTTTTTGGTCAAGCTGACGCCACATGATCGATGTCCTTCCATTTGGTAGATGTGTTGAGGTGTTGCAAGAGCTTTGAGATCGTCGTGCGGCCGGACTCCACTGAGTCGGCACGGAAGACGACTCGGGCGAATTCGGCGTTGGTATGTGTCATCGCGGAGAAGCGTCGGCCCGGTTCGGCGATTTCCGAGAGGACGACGTCCGGATGCTCAAATCCCTCCGGAGCTTCGGCGAGCACCCCGGCAAGGGGCGACACGTTCAGCTGCCCGGCCAGGCTGCGTTGGCGCACCGAGGTGTGGCGGAAGGGCACCTCCCGCTGCGCGAGGATCGACTCTTCGACGAGGTTGAATCCGTAGGAGAGCTCAACCTCTTCGTTGATAGATCCGCCACCGATCCGCGACCCGACTTCGCTGAACACCGGACCATCGGGGGTGAGGAACGCCTCGAGGTGGAATGCGCCGTCGAACGCGGGCAGTGCGTCTTCCAGTACGGCCCTGGCCAGTTCGAGGATGGTCTGGGCTTCCTGGCTCTCGACGGGAAGCATGACTGAGCCCATGTAGCCACCGTCGAGAAAGTCGAGGTGCGTGTTGACATAGACCGCGACAGCGGAGAACACGACGCGGCCGTTACGGCACACTCCGTCGACCCGGTACTGTTCGCCTGCCAGGAACGCCTCGACCAGCCACGGATACGTCCGCCCCCGGTCGCTGAAGGGACCGCTCCGCAGGAAGTCGCGCAACTCGCCTTCGTTGTCGAGTACGGATACTCCGGAGGAACCGCGGCCATGCGGCGGTTTGACCACGCATGGGTATCCGAGTTCGGCGACGGCGTCGTGGAGTTCGAGTGCTGACCGGACCTCCCGGTGCGGGGCCACCGCGATGTCCACTCCGCTCACCGCTCGCTTCATCAAGGTCTTGTCGCGGAAGTGGAGCGCGCCCTCGGGCGACTGTCCGGGAATTCCCAAACGCTGGCGTATCTCAGCGGCTCGCAAGATGTCCGCCTCGGCCAGGACGACGATGCGCGCCAACCCGTGCCGAACAATCAGTTCTTCTGCAGCCAGCGGAATTTCGTCATTGGTGGTGTACTCGTCGAACTCGACAACGGCGGCCAGCCGGTCGTCATCGACGTCCACGGGGCCGGACGTGATCAGGACCGACCCTTCGGGGACGACTGAGGCGAACCGCGTCCGTCCGAAGTGGTTGATCACCTTGGCTGGGCTCATCACCAACACCGGACGGTCGGTCACGGTCTGCCCCTTGGCGGCAGAGCAGGAAACCACCGCGCGGCTCCAGGCGTCGCGAACGTCATCGCCGACGGTCAGCACGTAGCCGTTGAGATCCGAGGAATCGGTGATCGCGATGACGTCCTCTCGGCGGTGGCGGCTGGGGCAGGAAACGCGCACCACTCCCTCCTGTCGGACGGCTTCGTCGACGTGTGCCGGATCGGCCCAGTCGAGCTTTCGCATGGCGGCGGCGCCGTGCTTGTCATCGGGTTCGGGAGCAGGCAGCCCGAGAAGAGCGAAGATGGTCTCGGTGGCGAAATGGCGTCCGGTCGTGAGCTGCGTGAGCTCCCAGATTTGGTCGCCGCCGAAGCGGGTATGGGTCTCGACGATTCCGACATTCACGCCGTCGACGAACACCTCGGTGTGGCTGGGCCCGGTGCGGTGCCCGATGGCGTCGAGGATCTCTACCGTGCGTTTGACGACCGCATCATGTTGGTCCTGGTGCAGCTGCGCCGGCTGCCAGTGTCCGAGTTCCACGAACTCCGGCTCACCGGTGGTGAGTTTCCCTGTGATGGCGAGGATCTCGTGACGCCCGTCGACACTCATTGCCTCGACACTGAACTCGCTGCCGGACAACACGGCCTCGACGATCACAGCGTGGTCCGGATTGTCGAGGAGCGCCCACCACTTGAGCCCGCCGATCGAGTCCCACGCGGTATGTAGATCCGCGTCGTTCCGGATCAGGCGCACACCCGCACTACCGGCGCCGGTCACGGGCTTGACCACGATGGGGGCGCCCGACAATCCGTTCCGGAATGCGATGACTTCGTCGATGCTGCGGCACAGACGCCACGGCTGTTGGGGTACGCCGTGCCGGTCCAATGCCTGGCGTGTGAGCGCTTTGTTGTGCGCGGTACGGACGGCCTCGACCGGGTTGGACGGGATGTTCAGCGTGTCGGCGGCGATGGCCGCGGCGAGAATGGCGGATTCCAGGAAGCACGCCAGTGCGGTGACAGGTGACTCTTGGTGAATCGACCGCAGCAGATCGGTGAGGGACTCCGCGGAGATCTCCAGTATCTCGATGAATCGATCCACTGACGATCGCTGGAAATCCGTTGCCCTGTCCGGGGTTTGGATGAGTGTGATGTTGGTGTTCGTCGGACGCACCAGCGGCAGGCTGGAGTCGTTTCCACTGATCACGACCAGATGCGAGGTCGAGCTCGGCATCTCAGGCTGCCTTTCTTGCCGTCACGAGACGGCTGGTTCGGGTGGTGATGGCGTCGCCGATCGTTTGAGCGGCGCGGCGGGCTTGCAGGTCGACGATGTCGAGTGCGGAAACGGTGAAGTAGCTTCCGGCGGATACCTGGCCGATGAGCAGAAGGTCGTCGCGGGGCAGCGCTTCGGGCGTGAGGGCCCGGCAAGTCGCGGGATCGACCATGCCCCGGCGCGCCTCGTCGCAGCCGACAAAACCCGACGTGGCAAGGCTGGCAACGAGTTCGGGACCCTCTTCGAGGTCTGACGACTGTCCGATCGCGGGGATCAGACGGTCGGCGCCCAGGTCCGCGACGATGTCGCTGAGATCTTGGTCGGCGGCGTCCACGCCGCCGTGCACGATCAGCCGGCCGTCGGCTTGCATGGCGCGCAGCTGGCGCCAGCGGCTCAGCGGGACTCTGACCCGGTAGCGGAACCATTTCGGGCCCAGCGCCGCACGGAGCGTGATCCGCTCCTCATCGGACAGCAGCGTGAAGGCGGTGTTCAACGCGTGGTTGGTTCCGCTCAGTGTTTGGTGGCAGGCCAGGTCGGCCGGATCGGCCAACGGATCCGACCAGTGTGCAGCGTGCGCGTCATCATCGAAGACATCTGATCTTGTGACGCCGAACCGCGCGAGTTCGCGATCGATCAGTGCCAGCACCGACTCGGCGGTGAGCTCGGTCCACACCGCCTGGTGGATCACAGCATCCTCAGTGAGGTGTTGTGGCGCGGTACTGTTCGCCGCCTCGACCTGAATCCGCGGCAGGGTGCCGCTACGGGACAGCAAGTGAACGCGCTTCTCGCCGTCGTCCAGCGCGCATGCGACATCCACCGCGCTCAGTCCACTGCCGAGCACTGCCACCGAGCGGCTGTCGGCGACGCGAGTCTGCAGACCACTCAAGGGGTAGGCATCAACGACATCGTTAGCAGTCGCAGGCAGACGGGGCGACCACACACCGGGAGCGATCACGGCGATGTCGGCAGGCGGCACATCGGCGGTGTCGCCGAGAACCTCGATGCCGTCAAGGCCGGCGCGCACCGACTTCGCGTGCATGGGGGAGAAGCGGATGCGGACGCCGCAGCCGCGGAGACGGTCGATTGCCTTCGCCAGCGTCGCCGCCAGGTAGTCGCCGTACACGGATCGTGACATCGGCCGCTCGTCGAGGTTGGTCCACTGGCTTCCGGATCCCTGAAGCCAGGAACGGAACGAGTGAAGCGATGGTGAGAGTGATTCGAGCCGATGTTGGGAGGTGTTGACTGCTGCGGCCGCGCTGTCGCTACCGAACGCGCTGCCGCGGCCGAGGTTCTCCGGGCGGTCGACGATGTCGACCGTGATTCCACCCCACGAGTTGTCGGCCCGCTCCGCGAGTCGGCTGAGTGTGAGAGTGCCTCCGACGCCGATTCCGACGAGGGCGATGCGTGCGACGCTTCCCGTCGTGATCGGTTGGGTGAGGCAGTCCTTAGCCATGAGACAAATAGTCGTGATCAACGAATCGCTCCGGAATCGTTGTGAAGCCCAGATTCCGCCGCTGAAAAGAAAGAGTTTTCTAGCCGTCAGGTAAGGAACCCGCGGTCGCTCGGCCCGCAGTCATCGGCCTGTCGGGTTCCGAGATGGTCTACGCATGCCGCGAGGGAGTCAGGCAGGCTGCCCAGATGGTGGTCAACCAGCTCGGCTTCCGCCCGATGCCCCACTCTGGAGCAGTCTGAACTCCACGCCGTCACTCCTGGAATGAACGGCGACCCGGAACTTGAGAACCGCTCCTTGAGGAATCACGGCCCATCGTCAGGGCCCTCGTTGAGGGGCTTCAAGCCACGCAGGATCTCGGCGAGAGTGACCCGGTGTGTCTTGTCACGGCCAGAATGATCGGGACACCGTGACGGTCCAGCAGCTCGTTGACGACAACGCGCACAGGGCGGCTGCACGATGTTCGCTCAGCCGACTTTCGTCAATATGAACTCGCTTGTAGGACCGCGAAAACCATCGGGGTCGCTGCTGCCACACGTACCGGGGACCCCTTGGCTGAACGCTGTGCCGGCGAGTGTTGCCGCGCCCCATGAATATATGGTCGTTCCCGCAGCGCGGCTGTTGTCGTCGCACGTGAGGGCATCGGGCCTCGCAGCCGTCATGTTCCAGCGATCGCCCGCCAACTGCGCTTGCCCGCTGTAGGGCGCGTTACCAGCCGACGAATTTGTCGCTGCGACATTGGCGCATCCTGGGCCACACGGTGTGATCGTCCACGTAGTTGTGTTTCCGGTTGCCACAGTGAAGGTGTAGGTGCCGCTCAATTCGCCAACGGGAGCTGCCGGGGCAGGAACAGTGGGCGAAGGAGGGATAGTCGGACCGCCCGCCCAGCCGGGACTCGCTATCCCGATAGCTACCGCAGCGAAGATAGCCACTGCGCCGAGCACCCGAGCGATATTCATATTTCCCTCCAATGGCCCCGAGACGTTACCGCTCAGCTGTCATTGGGAGTATCGCAATCATTTCGCCGCAGTATCAGCCATTCACGAAACCTCACTCTGACCGCCGCAATCCTGTCGCCGTGATGAGCACAAGCACGGCGCGGTATTCCAGACTCTCGGCGGCGCGCAGTATGCGGTCACGTCTATCGCGTTGGCGTGCTTCGCCTCTCGATTCCCATCGTCTTGCCAACGCTTCCTCGCACACAACGGGGACGGCGGCGGTTGATCTTGCGTCTGATTCGCTTGACTCGGGTGCTACCAGGCGACGCGAACCGGCCCCGCCCGTCGCGCTTGTGAGTGCGTCGCCTGGCCAAGGCACGGGCTCGATTCCGGCATCTCCACAGAGCAGGTCGGGACCGCAAGGCCTGACCTGTTTTTTCCAACAACATTGTCGGTTAGCGGCACCTAGCAAGGGTGCTCTTTTCGCGTGTATCCATCCGGGTTTGCTTTCTTAGCCGTCTTTCGACACAGCACTTTTGCAGCATGTTCAAAGCTTCTCCCAGGTAAGCCATGAGCAAATCCATACGCATGACAATGCCCGCTTTGGTGGCGATGGCGAATACCTCTCTGCCTTGTCACTTCCTTTCGTAGACGACCTCAAGTGGCCCTGGTGGCCAGCAATCGCGGCCCGACGAGACAACACCGTGCGGTGAGACCAAGGCCACATTCCGTGTTTGAACAATCCACCGTCTTTAGGCGTGTCGCATTAGAACCGGCAATTAGCCGATCAACCTAAGTTCGTCCGGACAGAAGAGTGGACGTTGCTAAACCAGATTGCAAGGATGGCGATCACCAGTCCACGACGCGTCATCGTCGTGGCAGCCCTCCTGACGTTGGCCCTGGCCATCTTTGGGGTCCCGGTCGCAAACAGCCTGTCCGCCAGCGGATTTCAAGATCCGACTTCGGAATCGGCGAGGGCGAGCCAGCTGCTGTCGGAAAAGTTCAGCCAGGGTGACACGCAGCTGCTTGTCACCGTCTCAACACCAGACGGCGTCGGGAGCCCAGCCGCTCGGGCCGCGGGCACTGAAATCGTCGACCAACTGAGAAGCTCGCCACATGTGGTCGATGTGGCCTCGCCGTGGACAACACCGCCGCAGGCCGCCGCCGATCTCGTCGGCAAGGATCGGAACACCGGGTTAATCGTCGCGGGCATCAAAGGAAACGAAAGCGACCAGCAGAAATACGCGGAGCAGCTCTCCGCACAGGTGACGCACGACCGTAACGGCGCCACCGTGCGGACAGGCGGCGCCGCAATGGTCAACGTTCAGATCACCAAACAGTCGCAGCGCGACCTGCTGGTGATGGAATCGATCGCGATTCCACTCAGCTTCCTCGTGCTGGTCTGGATATTTGGCGGTCTGATCGCAGCAGCGCTGCCCGTGGCCGTCGGCGGAATGGCGATTTTCGGCGCGCTTGCGGTGCTGCGCGCGATCTCATTCGCCACCGACGTTTCGATATTCGCGCTCAACCTCACCACCGCCATGGGTTTGGCGCTGGCCATCGACTACACGCTGTTGATCATCAGCCGCTACCGCGATGAATTGGCCGACGGCGCAGACCGCGAGGTTGCCGTCGTTCGCACCGTGGTCACGGCGGGTCGCACCGTGTTGTTCTCGGCCACAACGGTCGCCCTTTCAATGGCGGTCATGGTGTTGTTCCCGATGCATTTCCTGAAGTCCTTCGCTTATGCGGGTGTCGCCGTCGTTGCGTTCGCCGCCTTCGCCGCCGTGGTTGTCACGCCCGCCGCGCTGGTGCTGCTCGGCGACCGGCTGGACTGGTTCAACATCCGTCGGCTCGTTCGCCGCATGCTGGGCCGGCACGAGCCCGTCCCGCAGCCCTTCCGGCAGCAGTTCTGGTACCGCTGGACGAGGTTTGTCATCCGCCGTGCCGTGCCGGTCGGACTGGCAGGCGTCGCCTTCCTGGTGTTCCTGGGTCTGCCGTTCCTGGGCGTCAAATGGGGCTTCCCCGACGACCGCGTGCTGCCTACCTCGGCCGCCGCGCATCAGGTCGGCGACCAAATGCGCGACGACTTCGTCATCAACTCCGAGACCGCGGTGACCATCGTCATCCCCGATGCCAACGACATAACCCGCACCGAGATTGAGCAATACGGCATTGACCTGTCGCGTGTGCCCGACGTCTCCGCGGTCTCGACCCCGACCGGCACCTATGTCGCGGGCGCCGCCGTCGGACGACCGTCAGCACCGGCGGGTCAGACTCGAGGCAGCGCATTCCTCACCGTCGACAGCACAGCTCCGCTGTTCTCCGACCGCTCCGAAACCCAGCTCGACCGCCTGCACGCGGTCCCGACGCCGGATGGCAAGAAAGTCGATTTCGCCGGCACCGCCCAGATCAATCGAGACAGTGTCGACGCCATCGCATCACGTTTGCCGCTGGTGCTCGGGCTGATCGCCGGCATCATGTTCATCCTGCTTTTCCTGTTGACGGGCAGCGTCGTGATGCCGCTGAAAGCGTTGGTGCTCAACGTCCTTTCGCTCACTGCCGCTTTCGGCGCGATGGTGTGGATCTTCCAGGATGGGCACCTCGGCGCGTTCGGAACAACGCCCAGCGGGATCTTGGTCGCCAACATCCCGGTGCTGCTGTTCTGTATCGCTTTCGGCTTGTCGATGGACTACGAGGTCTTCCTGGTCTCCCGAATCCGCGAGTTCTGGCTTGCGTCCGGAGGCGCCGACAACGACGAGAGTGTGGCCCGGGGAATCGCCCGCACCGGTCGGGTCGTCACCGCTGCCGCATTGATCATGTCGATCTCCTTCGCCGCCCTGATTGCGTCCAACGTGTCGTTCATGCGGATGTTCGGTCTTGGCCTCACGCTGGCCGTCATCGTCGACGCCACCTTGGTGCGCATGGTTCTGGTGCCGGCATTCATGCACGTCCTCGGACGACGGAACTGGTGGGCTCCCGCGCCCCTGGTCCGCCTGCACAAGCTTCTCGGGCTCAACGACGGTCACTCCGTCGCGATACCCGGGGAACGGTTGGACACGAGTCCAACTGTCCAACAATTCAATGGCGAATTGACCAATGGGTTTGGCGTTGAACCGAATTACGCCACAACCACGTCTAGGGAAAGTTGATATGAGTGTTATCGCAGGAGTGCAGGGTGTGTTACCACCGCACCGCTACACCCAAGGGGAGATCACCGACGCGTTCGTCCGGTTTCCGGGTTACGAAGCCCACGAGGATCTCCTACGGAAACTACACGCGCATGCCAAAGTCGACAGTCGCCATTTCGTTCTTCCCCTGGAGAGATACTCCTCCCTTACTGACTTCGGTGAGGCGAACGACATCTTCATCGAGAACGCGGTCGAGCTCGGATGTGCCGCCCTCTCCAGCGCGCTTGACGAGGCGGGCCTAGAGCCCGCGGACGTCGATCTGATCATCACGACGACGGTGACCGGCTTGGCGGTGCCGTCGTTGGACGCGCGCATTGCCGGCCGTCTGGGTCTGCGGCCAGATGTGCGCCGCGTGCCGCTCTTCGGCCTCGGCTGCGTCGCCGGGGCGGCCGGCGTCGGGCGGTTGAACGACTACCTGCGAGGTGCGCCAGACGATGTGGCGGTACTGGTGTCAGTCGAGTTGTGCTCGCTGACCTACCCCGGTGCCGAGCCGACGGTCGCCACCATGGTCGGAAGTGCGCTGTTCGCTGACGGCGCCTCGGCGGTAGTTGCCGTGGGTGATCGACGCGCTGAGCGGATCGGCGCGCAGGGGCCCACTGTGGTGGACTCGCGAAGCCGTCTGTACCCGGACTCCCTGACCACGATGGGGTGGAACTTCGGCTCGTCGGGACTCTCGCTCGTCCTGTCCCCCAACGTTGCCACCCTCATCGAGCATCACCTGGCCGACGACCTGACGGGATTTTTGACCGGCCATGGGCTGACAATCGACGACATCGGCACCTGGGTGAGCCACCCGGGCGGCCCGAAGGTCATCGAAGCGATCAACGATGCCCTGGCGTTGCCCGAGGAGGCGCTCGAGCTGACGTGGCGTTCGTTGAGCGAGGTTGGGAACCTGTCGTCGTCGTCGGTGCTGCACGTATTGCGCGACACGCTTGCAAAGCAGCCGGCCAGCGGCAGTCCAGGGGTGCTGATGGCAATGGGTCCTGGTTTCTGCGCAGAGCTCGTGCTGCTGCGGTGGAACTGAGCTTCGCTGCTCATGCCCTGGTACATATTGCTGATCTCCGCGGTCGCGGCCGAGCGCGTCGTTGAACTGGTCGTCTCGACCCGTAACCTCGCGTGGAGCCGCGCCCGTGGCGGCGTCGAGTTCGGCGTTCACCACTACCCGACGATGGTTACACTGCACACCGGCTTGCTGGTGGGATGCCTGGTAGAAGTGATTGCGCAGCACCGTCCATTCGTTCCATCGCTCGGCTGGCCGATGTTGGCGCTGGTGGTCGGGGCTCAGGTCCTGCGGTGGTGGTGCATCACCACGCTCGGCCCGCAGTGGAACACCCGCGTCGTCGTCATACCCGATGCGCCCCGGGTCACTGGCGGCCCGTACCGTTTCTTCTCGCACCCGAACTATGTCGCCGTGGTGGTCGAGGGTGTCGCGCTGCCATTGGTGCACAGCGCATGGATCACCGCACTGGTGTTCACGATGCTCAACGCTGCACTGCTACGCACGCGGATCGGTGTCGAGAACTCTGCCCTGGCAAGCCTGAAATGATCGACGTTATCGTGGCAGGTGGAGGCCCGGCCGGGCTCACCACGGCGCTGTACGCTTCCAAGGCCGGACTCGAGGTCGTCGTGATCGAAAAACGCTCGGGGACAATAGACAAGGCCTGCGGTGAAGGATTGATGCCGCACTCCTTGGCGCATCTCAACCGCCTTGGCGTAGATCCCCCCGGTAAACCGTTGCGCGGCATTAGTTATCACGCCGGACATCGGAGTGTCAGCGCGGCGTTTCGATCCGGTGTCGGGCGTGGAGTGCAGAGGAAGGCACTGCACGGCGCACTCCTGGACGCGGTAGCAGCGGCCGGCGTGAAGGTGGTGCAAGGCGACGTCGGCGAGGTCAGTCAGGATGCGACGTCGGTGCAGTGCGGCGGATTTCGCGCCCGCTACCTCGCAGCCGCAGACGGGCTGCACTCGCCGATCCGCACCGCACTCGGGCTGGCTGTGCCAACAAATAGCCGGCGGCGGTGGGGAATTCGCCGCCACGTCCAATTCGCTCCCTGGAGCGAGAATGTCGAGGTGCACTGGTCCGACGACGAGGAGGCGTACGTCACCCCGGTGTCCGACGACTGCGTCGGGATCACGATCCTCACCTCCCGCCGCGGGCGATTCGACTCGCACCTCGAATCGTTCCCGACGCTTGTCGGTCGCGTAGAAGGCCAACCGCACAGTCGCGATCTCGCGGCGGGCCCGCTGCGGCAGAAGGTGCGCAGCCGGGTTGCCGGCCGGGTGTTGTTGGTCGGCGACGCCGCGGGATACGTCGACGCACTGACCGGCGAGGGATTGGCCATTGCGTTCGGCGGTGCCGAGTTGCTCGTCGGGTGCGTTGCCGCCGACCGGCCAGCCGACTATGACGGCCAATGGCGCCGCATGTCCCGCCAGTACCGCATGCTTACGGCGGCGGCACTGCACGCCAGCGCCTATCCAGCGGTGCGGCGACGGATCGTGCCGGCGGCAACGCGGCTGCCCACGGTCTTCACGGCGCTCGTCAACCGGCTCGCCGAGTAGCGCGGTACTCGTGTCAGTCGACGCGGCCGCGCTCGTGTCGGCCTCGAGGAGGGCGACAACGCTCTGCGCGCTGCAGCGAGGCTTACACATTGCAATACGGTTCTCAAGCCGATCGCACCCGCGACCGAGCTACTCGGCTATGCCACCGGCGAGCGACGGCTCGACGTCGAGCTGGCATTGGAGCTACGGCGGCACCTCCCGCCGCCGCTACGCGGTCCAGCAAGATCCGGCTCATCAGTCGGTTGCCCGGTGTCGGATTTCAAACATGCTCGACTTCGGCTGATGCCGGGCCCACGCGCCGGAGTCTGCTGAGGGCGGTGGCGAAATGGACCGTGATCGGCTGGCCGCTACGACTCTTGTCGACCGCGGCGGGGGAGTGTGCTGAGTTATTCGCTACCACGAGGTCGCCTGGGCGAAGGTAGCTGCCCAGGTCGGAGAATCCGGCGTGGCTGATGCCGTTGGGCTGGGCGACCATCACTTGACCCCGTAGCGGGCTGCGCCGTGCAGCGGGAATTTCCGGACCGGGCGCAGTGACATCGCTGAGGTCGAAGGCTCGCGGTATGACGGCGTGTTGGTGCAAGCCGTCGACATCGGAGATTTGCTTGGTACAGCGAAGAGCGCGACAAATGGGACTCGTTGAACGGCAGTGACTTGCCATTCGTGTCCCTATTGGAGCCTTGGAGATGAGCCTTGGAGACCACCGTGAGCATTCGTGCGTGGGCTAGCCTGTCAAGGCGTGGTCGCATTGGCGCCACGCTGGCCGACTACCTGGCTCTGACGAAGCCCCGGACCATCCACCTCGTGGTGGGCGCGATTCCCGCGATCCTGCTCGCCGACCGCGGCGTCGTAGCCCCGTTGCTTACCCTGAACACGCTCATCGGCTTAACTCTCATGACGGCGGGCGGCAACACGCTGAACTGCGTTGCGGACGCCGACATCGACAAGATGATGAAGCGCACCGCGGGTCGGCCGCTCGCGCGTGGCGCGGTCTCGATCCGTTATGCACTGGTATTCGGGTTGGCGCTGACTTTTGGGTCGTTCTCGTGGTTGTGGTGGGCCACGACCCTGCTTTCGGGCCTGCTGGCAGTGGCGACTATCGCGTTTTACGTGTTCGTCTACACGCTCTGGATCAAGCGGCGCACCTCGCAGAACGTCGTCTGGGGCGGCGCCGCCAACGGCATGCCGGTGATCATCGGCTGGTCGGCCGTCACCGGCACCGTCGGCTGGCAAGCCCTGGTGATGTTCGCGATCATCTTCTTCTGGACGCCACCGCACAGCTGGGCGTTGGCGATGCGCAACAAAGCGGACTATCGCGCCTCGGGCGTGCCGATGCTGCCGGCCGTGGCGACCGAACGCCACGTCACGAAGCAGATCGTCATCTACACCTGGTTGACCGCGATCGCGACGCTTTTGCTCGCGCTTGCCACCGGCTGGCTATACGACGCGTTCGCGCTCCTCGCGACGGGGTGGCTCCTTGTGATGGCTCACCGGCTCGACGCTCGGGCGCGTCGCGGTGAGCCGGCCGAACCGCTCCGGCTGTTCAAGCGGTCCAACACCTACCTGACCGTGGTGTTCTGCGCGGTGGCGGTGGATTCGGCGCTAGCACTGCCGACACTGCTGGTGCACTGACTGGCCAGGTGCAGCTTGCATAAGCCGGAACCCAACAACCGAGTCGTCTCCAGCGACGACGAGCTGCTTATTCTGGTGGACGGCCAGGACCGCGAGATCGGCTTCCTCGCGAAGGCCGATGCGCACCGTGGCTGCGGGACGCTGCACCGCGCGTTCTCGCTGTTCGTGTTCAATCCCGCGGGCGAACTGCTCGTGCAGCAGCGCGCAACGGGCAAACGCCTGTGGCCGCGCTACTGGTCTAACACCTGCTGCTCGCATCCACGCCGTGGCGAGCAGATGGATAGTGCCATCCGCCGCCGCCTACAAGAGGAACTCGGCCTGAGCGCGGAGTTGGAATTCCTGTTCAAGTTCCAGTACCAGACGCAGTACGACTCGCAAGGCGCTGAGCACGAGTTGTGTTGGGTCTACGCAGGACGCAGCGCCGAGTCGCCGCGCATGAACGTCAATGAGGTCGCGGCCTGGCGCTACGTCACGCCGCAGGCGCTGCAAGCCGAGATCGCACGCGCGCCCGAGACCTTCACCCCTTGGTTCAAGCTTGAGTGGGCGCGTATCTTGCGCGCCCATGCGCGGGTGCTGGGCACGACCGAACCTACTGCGAGCGGTCCCTGACGACTCTGGCAACGTCGATGCGCTCGATCAGCCGGGCCGCAGGTAGCTGCGAGAGAGCGGCGGCCGCCGTGACGGCGACGGTGGCGAGGATCAGTGCTGCGGGGCGGACGGACAGGTGGAGGCTGAACAGGTCGTTGTTGAACGAGCGTAGGAACAGCCATCCGGCGCCGACTCCGGCGGCGAGGCCGATCGGGACGGCGAGCAGGGTCGCAGCGAGGTTCTCAATGGCCACGGCGGCGGTGAGTCGGCGGATCGGTGCGCCGGTTGCGCGGAGGGTGGCGAGTTCGCTTGTCCGCTCGGCGAGGTTGACGGTCATGGTGACGTAGATGACGGTGAATGCGAGCAATGCACCCAGCACCAACGTGGTGCCCGCGAACGCCCAGAATATGACGAGAAAGCGGTCGATCTGGTTCTCGACTGCGTGAGCGTCGGTGTAGGCGATCACGCCGGCGAGGCCGGTGGCAGCGGCACGCACTCGATCGCGGTCGACATCCTTGTCGAAGCGAACCAGGTATCCGTCAGGTCCGGCGTTCGTGATCGATTGGGCGACAGCGTTTGTGGCATACAGCGCAGTGCCCAACGGTTCGTCCACCAACCCGGCTAGGCGAATCTCGCGGGCGGATCCTGCTTCGGGGGTTACGGTTATGTCGTCACCGATGCGCACACCGAGCTTGTCCGCGAGCGCGGCACCGGCGAGGACCCCGTCGGCTGGCAGCGTCCGTGCGGTGCCGTCCGGTCTGCGGAATCCGTGCATGACGGTGGCGGGTTCGAGGCCTGTGAGTGAGGTCGGGTAAGTGTGCCCGTTCGCGGCGACGGTAACCCTTGCGATGGTTGCCGGCTCGACGACTGCGACGCCCGGAAGCGATTGCAACTGTGCGCCAACATCGTCCGCCCCCGGCGCGCTGAGGACGCTGGCATCCTGACGTTGCACCCAGCCGAACTCGATGTCGAGCATCGCACGCACGCTAGTGAGCATGGCGGCCGAGGCGAGGATCAGAACCAGCGCCAGCACGCCGCCGATCATGGTGGCGACGGTGCGGCGTCGACTGCGGGTCAGGGAACGTAGCGCCATCCGCACCGCGACGGGCATGAGCGTCCACCGGGCGGACAGCCGGGTCAGCGGGCCTATCCGAATCGGGTGGACGCCGTCGCCGCGCATCGCCTCGGCGGGTGCGGTTCGAGCGGCGCCGATCGCGGGTGCGAGCCCGCCGATCATTCCTGCGGCCAGTCCGAGCACGAAACCGATGACGGCGGTGGGGATTCGGTGCTCGATCACGGTGTCCGGGAGACCCAGAATGGCCGCGTAAGCGTTGGTGTAGGCGGAAGTCGCCGCTCCCCCCGCGAGGACCCCGGCCAGCGCAGCGACTGCGGCGACGGTCGCGCCGTACCACAGGTAGTGACGGACGACTGCGCCTCGGCGGGCGCCCAGAGCAAGGAGGGTGCCGATAATCGGCCGTTCGGTGTGGATGAGGCGACTGATCAACACGTACTCGGCGATCGCTGCGGCGGCCAGAAACATTGCGGGAAACCCGATCGCCATGGCGCGGAAGCCGTTGTAGTTTTGCCTCAGCGAGGCATTGGACGGTTGATCGCCACGGTCCTGGATATCCACGGCGCCGGCTGATCCGAGCAGGGCGGTGACGCGGTCGCGGTCGGATTGTGTTGCAGTGTGGGTCATCTCGATCAACGTCTGGTTGGGCGTCGTGCGCGCCGACAGTGTCCGGGCGAGTGATTCGGGTGCGAATATCACGGCGAACGCGTGGGGGTCACCGAGGATGTCTTGGCGGTTGCGCGCAGGCCAGAGATATTCCGGCGATTGCGCGATGCCCGAGATGGTCACTTCGTGCCATGCTTCGCCGTCGAAAATCTGCACACGTTTGCCTGGGGCCAGGCCAAAAGTGTCAGCGGTATGACGTTCGACAACAACCTGCCCGGAGCGTGCGGGATCGGGTAGCCGCCCGGCGGTGAGGTCGATCTCGTTGATTCCATGGCCGTTTACCGGTGCCATCCCGACGACCCGGCCGACGAGTTTGGTACCCCCGATCGTCATCGGTTGATCGGCTTGGGTGCGGGTCGCGACGGCGTCGACACCGGGGGCGTTACCGAGCGCTGCGGCGATCGCGTCCGGGTCACCGCCCGTCACGGTCCAATCGGCGAAATGTGTTCTGACGTAGGTGCGGTCGTAAGACGCTTGCACGTTGCGGAAAGAATCATAACTGGCGACGAACAGCAGTACCCCAAGCATCACCGTCACGCCGATCGCGGCGATCTGCGGCAGTCGCCGCCGCAGATCGCGCAGAGCCTTCTTCTTCAGGGCACTATTCATCACGGTGCGTCACCACTGGAGCGTCGCAGCGTCGGCCGGCAGGGTGTTGCGGTCCGCGGCCACGATGGCGCCGTCGCGCATCCGCACGATGTGATCGGCGATCTCGGCCGTGGCCTCGTTGTGAGTCACCATGATCACGCCGCGTCCCGCGCGGCTGGTCTGCTGCAGCAACTCCAGAACTCGACGCCCAGTCGCTACGTCCAACGCGCCCGCCGGTTCATCGGCCAGCAGCAGGTCGGGGTCGGTAGCCAGCGCTCGGGCGATCGAAACCCGCTGCTGTTCTCCGCCCGACAGCTGCGCCGGAAAGTGGACGGCACGATCCGACAAGTCCACCGCGGCGAGCAGATCCGGAACGCGGCCACGGTCCCCCCGCCCCGTCAGCTCCATGACCACCTGCACGTTCTCGTATGCAGTGAGAGTGGAAATCAAATTGAAGAACTGGAACACGAACCCGACGTGTTCGCGGCGGAACGCACCCAGATCCTGCGGCGGATGCCCCGAAATATCTTGCCCGGCAACCACGACCGTCCCGCAGTCGGCCGATTCGATACCGCCGATGATGTTGAGCAGCGTGGTCTTGCCCGATCCGCTTGGACCCAGTATCGCTACCAACTCGCCGGCGGGGATGTCGAGATCGACCTCTCGCAAGGCGTGCACCGCAACCGCGCCCTCGCCGTAGGTCTTGCTGACTCCGCGTAGCTGGATTCCGCCGCGCATGCGTTTCGTCATCGCGACCCTCCTGCGTTTCTTTCAGGGGAGCGTGGCGATCAGCTGGTCGACCGCTACCCGGGGTCCGGTGAAGAACGGTACCTCGGCGCGCACGTGGCGGCGGGCTTCGGCGGCGCGCAGCGTACGCATCAGGTCGACGATGCGGTGCAGTTGCGGAGCCTCGAACGCGAGAATCCACTCGTAGTCGCCCAGCGCGAATGCCGCCATGGTGTTCGCCCGCACATCCGGGTAGTCGCGCGCCAGCTTGCCGTGGTCAGCGAGCATCCTGCGGCGATCGGTCGCGGGCATCAGATACCAGTCGTAGGAGCGTACGAACGGATATACGCATAGGTAGGTGCCGGGCTGTTCGTCGGCGAGGAACGCCGGCACATGCGTTTTGTTGAATTCCGCGGGTCGGTGCACGGCCGCAGAACTCCACACCGGCGTGCTGGCCCGGCCGAGCGCGGTCGTGCGACGCAGCGCATCGTAGGTGCACTGCAGCGCCTCGATGCTCTCGGCGTGGGTCCAAAGCATCCAATCCGCGTCGGCGCTCAGCCCGGCCACATGGTAAAGCCCGCGCAGCGTCACCCCGGTGTCGGCGAGCTCGTCGAAAAAGGCTCCAGTCTCGCCCTTTACCGCGCATCGATCCGCGCCCAGCGCGCAGGGCCTGACCTGAAACACCGAGAACATCTCATACCGCACCGCGGCGTTGATGCGGCGGTAGTCGGCTCTGTTCGCGGATGTCTTAATGGCCAGTCCTCCACCCAGCCGAGCGGGTGCGCCAACGATCGAGCTCGGGTACCTGCTCGGGCCGGCGCGCAACGACGAACTGGGACATCCCGCGCAATTGCTGGTCGATATCGATTAGCCCGGCGGCAGCAAAAAAGGCTGGGATCGTAGTGCGATCGAAGACCCGTACCCCGCAGATCGTCGCGCAGAGTACGAGTCCCTTCCTCACCAGGAAGGACTCGCGACCGTATGTAGTCATCACCGCGATCCGACCGCCCGGCGAGAGCACCCGCACCATCTCTTGGAGCACGCCGAAAGGCTCCGGCACGAGGTGCAGCGCGGCGAAGAAGCACACCACGTCGAACGCGCCGTCGTCGAAGGGAAAGCTGAGCTCGTCGGCGCGCATGTAGACCGCGCGGGCGCAACTGTTGTCGCGAACAGCGCGCTCCATCATCGGCGCCGAATTGTCCAGCCCGATGACGAACCCATCACCAGTAACCTTGCCCGCGAAGAAGCTGGTGAAATTACCCGGACCGCACGCCACGTCGAGCACCCGCTGCTCGCCGCCGAGATGCAGGGCAGCGACGGCTCTGTCGCGCTCGGCGGATAGGGACACCCCGAACAGGCGCATAACCGCGACCATGATCGGCCGCCAGACCCGCTGGTAGACCGCCGCGACCCTGGGGCTGTGCGCGGCGCGACGCGCGAGGCTGCGCCGGGTCGGCGCGGTCGAACCGAGCACGTCGATGTAGCCGTCGCAATAGCGTACTGAGCGCAGCACATCCTCGCGAATCAGCCCGCGCGCCAGCGCCGGCGACCACATTGCATCCGGGTCGGTTTCCGCCCCGGGCTGTTGGGCGGTCATATCGGATATCACGCACTCGGGCATTCGACAGTTCATCGAATCGCGCCGAAAGTTCGGGGCCGTTCCGACGCGGGAACGGCACACCGGATGAGTTCCACCGGTAATTCAGCGATGCGCGGCAACGACTCGGTCAGCTCGACTGGGCATCACCTACGAGACGACGCCGCCGGACGGTCACGGTCGGCAACTAGTCACCGGGTGCAAGCAAGCCCCGCTGTGCGGCTTCGCTCGGGACTACGGCTCGCCGCTTGGGTGAACTGGCCGCCGCCGCGGATCGTAATGAGGGTATGGACGCTTCCGAGGCGACTCGCGATGACCATCACGCCACCAT
>JBKPSU010000148.1:0-10656 GCA_046735135.1 Actinomycetota bacterium | reverse complement strand
GTGTGGTGCATCGGCGGCCCGACGATGCGGCTGGCCAGGTCCCCTTCGGGCACCTCGGCGCCGATTTCGCCTAGCGCGTGACGGAAGCTGGCCACGATGCCCTGCGCCGAGTCGGTGAGGGTGCCGTCGAGGTCGAAGATCACCAGCTGCGGCCGGGTCGCGGCCACCGTGTCATCCAGGGTCGTCACGCATCCATTGTCTCCGACGGCGCACTAGGGTCGTGATGTGGCAAGTCGAACCCGCGCGGCCGTGCTCCGATGAGCGCGAACTTGTCGGATGTCATCGACGTGCTGGAGGCGGCATACCCGCCCGCATTGGCGCAGGACTGGGACTCGGTCGGGCTTGTCTGCGGCGATCCTGGTGACGATGTCGATTCAGTGACGATCGCCGTCGACGCCACCACCGCCGTCGTCGACGAAGTGCCCGACCGTGGTCTGCTGCTCGCTCACCACCCGCTGCTGCTGCGCGGTGTCGACACCGTCGCGGCAAGCACCGCCAAGGGCTCGGTGGTGCATCGGATGATCCGCAGCGGCCGGGCATTGTTCACCGCACACACCAACGCGGACTCCGCAGCCCCTGGGGTGTCCGATGCGCTCGCCGATGCGCTCGGGCTCACGGTGGAGGAGGTGCTGGCGCCGGCGGTGGGCGGACCGGACATGGACAAGTGGGTGGTTTACGTCCCGGCCGAGAACGCCGACGCAGTCCGGGAGGCCATGTTCGCCGCGGGCGCAGGACACATCGGCGACTACTCGCACTGCAGCTGGGGTGTCACTGGCACCGGGCAGTTCCTCCCTCATGACGGCGCATCGCCGACGATCGGCAGCGTCGGCTCCGTGGAACGGGTGGCCGAGGATCGCGTGGAGGTCATCGCCCCGGCCCGGCTGCGCGGCCATATCGTCGCGGCCATGCGAACCGCGCATCCGTACGAGGAGCCCGCCTTCGACATCCTCACGCTGGCGCCTGTTCCCGCCAGCGTCGGGTTGGGTCGCATCGGCGCCCTACCGACGCCGCAAACGTTGGCGGCGTTCGTCTCTCGTGTGCACGACGCGCTGCCCGGCACATCGTGGGGCATACGCGCGTCCGGCGAGGACGACGCCGAAGTGTCGCGGGTCGCGGTATGCGGGGGTGCGGGCGACTCGCTGCTCGACATCGTCGCCGGTGCTGGCGTCGACGCCTATGTGACCGCCGACCTGCGCCACCATCCCGCCGACGAACACCGTCGGCGTTCCGACGTCGCTTTGATCGACGTCGCCCACTGGGCGAGTGAGTTCCCGTGGTGCAATCAGGCTGCCGGGCTGCTGCGCGACCACTTCGGCGACTCGCTACCGGTGCGGGTGTCCGCCATACGAACCGATCCGTGGAACATCGAGAGAAACGAGATATGAAAGCTGAAGTCGTCCAACAGCGTTCGCTTCTGGAGCTGGCAGATCTCGACGCCGAGCTGAGCAGGATCGAGCACCGCGCACGTCATCTCGCCGAACAGCAGAGCTACGAGCAGACTCAGTCCAAACATCGAGAGGCCAACGACAGGCTCGCGTCGCTGCGGCTCGCGCTCGAGGACTTGGACGCCCAGATCGCGAAGTTCGAGGCCGAGATCGAAGCGGTGCGGGGCCGTGAGAACCGCGACCGCTCGATGCTCGAGGGGGGAGGCGTCAGCGCCAAGCAGCTGTCCGACCTGCAGCACGAACTCGAGACACTGGAGCGTCGGCAAGCCAGCCTCGAGGACTCGCAGCTCGAGGTGATGGAGCGCCGGGAGGAGCTGCAGGCTCAGCAGGATGACGAGCTGACCAAGATCGACGCGCTGGAAAGTGAGCTGGCCGATGCCCAGCGGGCGCGGGACGGCGCGCTTGCGGAGATCGACCAGGCACGCCACCAAAGCCTATCGCGGCGAGACGAATTGACCGCGGGGCTCGACTCAGACCTGGTGTCGCTGTACGAACGCCAGCGGGCCCGTGGTGGTGCGGGCGCCGGCCGGCTGCAGGGCCGCCGCTGCGGTGCGTGCCGCATCGAGATCGACCGCGGCGAGCTCGCCCGGATCTCCGCCGCCGACGACGACGACGTGCTGCGCTGTCCCGAGTGCGGCGCAATTCTGTTGCGGGTCAAGGACGGCGGCCAGTGAAGGTCATCGTCGAGGCGGACGGCGGATCGCGCGGCAACCCTGGGCCTGCGGGATACGGCTCGGTGGTGTGGACCGCAGACCGCGAGACGGTGCTGGCCGAGAGCAAGCAGGCGATCGGCCACGCCACCAACAACGTCGCCGAGTACCGCGGTCTGATCGCCGGCCTGGAAGAGGCGGCCGCCCTGGGCGCAACCGAGGTCGACGTGCGGATGGACTCGAAGCTGGTGGTGGAGCAGATGTCCGGCCGCTGGCAGGTCAAGCATCCCGACCTCAAAGTGCTGATCAATGAGGCAACCGCAGTGGCCGGAAAGTTCGATCGGATCAGCTACGCGTGGATCCCCCGGGCCGCGAACTCCCATGCCGACCGGCTCGCCAATGAGGCGATGGATGCCGCCGCCAAGACCGAGGAAGCACCGGTCTCACCCGCGGGCTGGACCGGCGCACGGGGCGCACCGACCCGGTTCCTGTTGCTGCGGCACGGTCAGACCGAATTGTCCACGCAGCGGCGGTATTCCGGGCGTGGAAACCCTGCGCTGACCGATGTCGGTCGAGGGCAGGCAGAGGCCGCCGCGCAGTATCTCGGGCGGCGGGGAGGTGTCGCGGCAGTCGTCACGTCACCGCTGCAACGCGCCTATGACACCGCGGCGGAGGCGGCCAAGGCGTTGGGACTCGATGTCGCCGTCGATGAAGACCTGATCGAAACCGACTTCGGCCTATGGGAGGGCCTGACCTTCACGGAGGCCGCCGAGCGTGATCCAGAGTTGCACCGGAAGTGGTTGCGGGACACCAGCGTCATGCCTCCCGACGGGGAGAGCTTCGACAGCGTGTCGGATCGGGTGCAGCGCGCCCGCGCCCGGATCATCTCCGAACATGCCGGGGAGACCGTGCTCGTGGTGTCGCATGTGACACCGATCAAGACGCTGCTGCGGCTGGCCCTCGACGCAGGCCCCGGCATCCTGTACCGGTTGCACCTGGATCTGGCGTCGCTGTCGATCGCCGAGTTCTATCCCGACGGGGCCTCGTCCGTCCGGTTGGTCAACGAGACGTCGTATCTGTAGTCACCCGTGCAGGTGTAGACGTTCGCCGTGCACGCCGAAGATCACGATGGCCTCCACCGGTCCGTCCACGGCGCCGAACCAATGCGGGGTCCATGTGCTGAATTCGACTGCTTCGCCCGGCTCGATGACGAAGTCGCGCTCACCGAGGATGAGCCGCATCCGGCCCGACAGCACATAGGTCCAGTCCTGGCCCTCGTGAACGGGTAACTCGGCGGGCGGCTTTCGCCGTTTCGCAGAGATCCGGGTCTTGAACGCCTGGAGTCCGCCCGCGGCCGCATGACGGGTGAGTGGCCAGTACGTGATGTCGTTGTGCGTATGCGAGGCACCCCGCACCCGTGGATCAGAGGCCTCGGGTGCCCGCAACAGTTCGTCGGTGCTGACCGACAGCGCTTCCGCGAGCCGGGGGAGATGGTCGAGCGCCAGTCGGCGCTTGCCCGACTCGAGCCGGCTGAGTGTCGACACGTCGATGCGAGCGCTGCGCGCCACATCCTCCAGCGTCAGACCCCGATGTACGCGGAGTTCCCGCAGCCGTCGTCGAACCCGCAGGTCGACATCATGGTGGGGCTCCTCTTTTGCCTGCATGGCAAATAAGATTGGCAGATTCGACTCGGCGCGGCAAGCTGACCTCATGAACGAAACGCAGGCGCACTGGGAACAGCACTACGGAGAACGCGATCGAGTCTGGAGTGGCCAGGTCAACGTCCAATTCGCCGACGTGGTCGCCGATCTGCCTGCGGGTCGTGCGCTCGACCTCGGCTGCGGGGAGGGCGCCGACGCGGTGTGGCTGGCCGAGCGTGGCTGGGATGTCGTCGCGGTCGACGTCTCCGAGACGGCACTCGGTCGGGCCGAGAATGCAGCGACTTCGCGTGGCGTCGCCGACCGCATCGAGTTCGTCCAGATGGACCTGTCCGACAGCTTCCCGCGCGGCACGTTCGACCTCGCGTCAGCGCAGTTCCTGCATTCCACCCTTCGGCTGGACCGGGCGCCGATACTCGCCAACGCCGCGGCCGCACTGCGCCCGGGTGGGTGGTTGGTGATCGTCGACCACGGGTCGGCGCCGCCATGGGTGTCGAAGCTCGATCACCACCACGAATTCCCAAGCGCCGAAGAGGTTGTCGCTGGCCTGGATCTGAAAAACGACGAGTTCGAGCGGGTTCGTGTGGACGCCGTCGAACGGCAGGCCGTCGGTCCCGAGGGGCAGCAGCGTCCGTGGATGGACAACGTCATCGTTCTGCGTCGACGGCCGCCGTCCTAGCCTTCCATTCCCGGTAGCGCTCGGGCATGCATCTGCCGCACGGCCGGTAGCCCGCCGCGATGGCTGCAACTTCGTCGGCGAAGAACACGCGATACTTGACATAGCCGCCCCTGGCGATCGCGCGCAGTGCCGACGGGCAGTCCAGTCGCCCGTAGATCTTCGTCCCTCGGTGACCGCCCAGGGTGCCGCGAATTGTCATGCGGCGTCGTGGAATACCAGGCCCAACGTGAAACGCTCTCCGGTGCGGACCGCCGAAACGCCGTGCCGGACAGGGGCTGCCGACCACCCACGGGTTGACTCCACGGGCCGCTCGCGGGTGGTGAACACGAACCCGTGGCAGTGCGGCAAAAGTGTCGCGGTGCCGCGCGACTGCGCCCGCGGACGCTGCTCGAGGAGGAGGAACTCGCCGCCGGTGTGGTCGACGCCGGGCTCGGACAGGTTGATCACCACCTGCAACGGGAACACCATGTCTCCGTAGAGGTCCCGATGCAGTGCGTTCCAGTCGCCGGGCCCGTATTTGAGGAGTATCGCCGTGGATTTCGTCTGACCTGCGGCATGGCAGATCTCGAGCCAGTCGTCGAGCTTGTCCGGCCACGGCGCGGTGCGGCCGAGCTTGGTCCACCAGTCCCGGGCGATCGGTAGCAGGTGCGGGTACAGCGCCTGCTTGAGCTGATCGATCGGGTCGGGGTAGGGACGCTTGAAATATCGGTATTCACCCTCGCCGAACCGATACCGGCTCATCTCGATCGTTGAGCGGAACAGACCGTCGTCGGGGTAGAGCGCGCGGAGTTTCGCCGCGTCGGCTTTGGTGACCAACCGCGGCAGCAGCGCACCGCCGAAGTCGTTGACCTCGGCGGTGACCGCCTCCCAGTTCGCGGAGTCGACGCGATTTGCAAACTTGTTGTCAGCCATCAGAACAACCTCGCCTCCCGCAGTTCGGCCGGCTCCTCGAGGTCGAGCAGGAACTTCTTGCGTTTCAGCCCGCCTGCGTATCCGGTCAGCTTGCCGTTCTTTCCGATCACCCGGTGACATGGAACGACGATCGAGAGCGGGTTTCGGCCGACTGCTGCTCCGACCTCCTGCGCCGTCGTGCCATCGTCGAGTTCGGCGGCGAGTTCGCCGTACGTGACGGTTTCGCCGAAGGGGATGGCCGTCAGACGGTCCCAGACCCGGCGCTGCATATCCTCGCCGCGCAGCACGGTCGGCAGGTCGAATTCCGTCCGGCGACCCGTCAGGTAATCGTTGAGCTGGGCCTGCGACTCGGCCAACACATCGTCTGTCTGGGCCTCGACTCTAGGTCCGAATGTGTCCGCGGACGGCCGATACCAGTGGTGCCGGAAGTACACGCCGACGAGCGCGCCGCCGTCTGCGACCAGCGTCAGCTCGCCCACAGGGCTGTCGATGATTGCGTGTCGAGTGTTCATTCGTCGTCCTCTCCTCATCTTGTAGACGACGGGACCCGGCGACGCGTGAGATGTCGGAGGGCAGGACTAAGATCGAACATATGTTCGAGGATGGACGGGCGACGTCGCTGATCGATCAGATCGGCGATGCGTCGCGTGCTGAGTCGGCGGCGATCGCACGGCGGCTGGGCGCGGTAGGTCAGCTGGACGCACTGCGCACTGTTGAACTGGTGGAGTGCAGGCTATGGCGCACCGATCCCTATGAGGAGGTCGCCGCAGAGATCTCGGCGGCGCAGAACATCAGCAGGGGCCGCGCGGCCGGCCAGATCCATTTCGCGCGGGTGTTGCGCGATGAACTGATCTGCGTCGCCGAGGTGTTCGGGACAGGGGCGATCGATTACCGCATGGTCGCCGCCATCATCAATCGCACCGAGAACGTCGAAGCTCACGTCAAGCGTGAACTCGATAGCGCGCTGGCGCGGCACTGCACCAAGTGGATGCGGCTGTCGGATAAGAAGTTGGCTGAGCGGATCGATCTGTGGGTGGCCAAACATGATCCGGCGGCGGTGCGGGTGCCCCCGAAAGTCAAGGACAACCGGTACGTCGAGATCATCGAGACAAGCCCGGGCATGGCCGGCATCTGGGCCAGTCTCGATGTGGCCGATGCTGCGGTGTTCGATGCGACCCTCGATGCGTTGGCAGCCACTGTGTGCGACAACGACCCCCGCACAAACGATCAGCGTCGCTCCGATGCGCTGGCGCCGTTGGCGCGCCGCGAATCCACACTGCAATGTCGGTGCGGGTCACCGGATTGCGCATCGGCAGCCGAGCGTAAAGCGGTCAGCGACATCGTCATCAACGTGCTGGCCGAGCAGGCCACGCTAGAGGGCGCCAACCATCCGGGGTATCTTCCCGGGTTCGGGATCCTGCCTGCCGAATCGGTGCGCGACCTGGCCGACGCAGGTGCCACCGTCAAGCCGGTGAAGATGCCCACCGGTGCGGAGCCGAATTACCGGGCATCGAAGTCCCTTTCCGCCTTCGTCCAGTGGCGCGACCTGACGTGCCGTTTTCCCGGTTGCGATGACCCGGCAGAAGTATGCGACGTCGACCATACGAAGCCGCACCCGTACGGGCCCACGCATCCGTCGAACACCAAGCTGTATTGCCGCACACATCATTTGGTCAAAACCTTCTACGCAGGCTTCGGCTGGCAGGAACGGCAATTCCCGAACGGCGTGGTGGTCTGGACGGCGCCGACTGGACACACCTACAGCACCGAACCTCACGGCGGCACGCTGTTTCCCGCCTTGGCGCAGCCCACCGGCGATCTCGGTGACATCTTCGTCCCCGACGAATCACCCAACCGAGGGGTGATGATGCCTACCCGTAGGCAGACCCGCGAGCAAGACCGCGAAGAGCGCATCGCCAGAGAACGACGCGAACGCAAAGAACTCAACAAGCAAGTCGAACGAGAAGAAGCGAAGCGACGAAAGTGGCTCGCCGCGAACTACGAACCGCCACCCTTCTGATCCGCATTCCATGGCGTGAGTCGCGGAGTCCAAGCAGGCACGTTGCGGCGGTATTCCTCGTATTGCTCACCGTAGGTCTGGACGAGTGTGGGTTCCTCGTACCACCGCACGAATGATGCCGTCACGATCCAACCGATCGCGGCGTACACCACGAGCCAAATGCTGTCGAAAAGCAGTGCCTGGCCGAGGATCGCCGTCAGGAGTCCGACATACATCGGGTTGCGGACGAAACGATTGAACCCGGTCACGACCAGACGCTCTGTCGGCGCGATGGGCATCGGCGTCCCGCCGGCCCGCGCGAATTGAATGAACGCGTGGACCGGTGGGATGAGGCCGAGCACGATCAGCACGACGCCAAGGACCACGCGCAACGGCGGGCTGGACCCGGGGATCTCCCAATGGGTGATCAGCCACGGGCCCAGCCCGACGAATGTTCCGGGTGCGACGACGAAGAAGGCCGCTGACCCGAGCGCGGCGGTAGAGGTGCGCACCTTCTAAGTATTAGGCCAGCCCTGCGCGAGTTGGGTGAGTCGCACGCTGTTGCCGGACGGGTCGCGGAAACCTGAGTCGACGCCGTAGGGCATCTGGTTCGGCTTCTCGGTGAATTCGACTCCGCGGTCGGTCATCTCCCGATAGGACTTCTCGATGTCGTCGGTGATCAGAAAAACGGTGCCCGCGAATCCCTTTGCAGTCAGGTCCAGCACCTGCTTCCGGGTGGCCTCATCCATCAGCGGCTCACCCGGCACGGCCATCAGAACGAGATTGACGTCGTCCTGTCCCGGCGGCCCAACCGTGAGCCAGCGAAAGTCGCCCATCTCCTCCGGAAACGACACGTCCTCACGCACTTCCATGCCGACCTTCTCGGTCCAGAACTTCAGCGCGGTTTCTTGATCATGGACCCACAGGTGGGCACTGCCGATTCTCATCATGGCCCCGACGCTACGGTCGGCTGTCGCCGTCCGTCTTCTCCCCCTGTGCTCTCTTCACCCGGCTGTCGGAAAGTGGCCGGGTATCGCGGGCGAGAACACAGCTGGGCACTCGCGCATACGTCACGGCGGGCGGCATGCTGGCGCGATAGGCCGTGGGTGAGAGTCCGTAAACCCGCGTGAAGCTCGTCGTGAACGATCCGAGGCTCTGCAGTCCGACCATGACGCAGATGTCGGCCACCGACCGGTCGGTGTAGCGCAGCAGCGACGCCGCCCGCTCCAGCCGTCGTGTCTGCAGGTATGCCCGGGGCGATTCGCCGAATGTACGGGTGAACATCCTGGAAAAATGCGCCCGCGACAGCCCCGCGGCGGCGGCCAGATCGTCCACCGTGATCGGCTCGGCGTAGCGCGAATCGACGAGATCCTTGGCCCGCATCAGGTAACGGGCCGGAGGCACCTGCGGCATCAGAATATTATGTACTTGCGAACGAGTTGGCCGGGCGGCCGCGGATCACTGCAAGGTGATTCGAGGAAAGTCCGGACTTCACAGAGCAGGGTGATTGCTAACGGCAATCCGAGGTGACTCGCGGGAAAGTGCCACAGAGAACAGACCGCCACCTTTGGTGGTAAGGGTGAAACGGTGCGGTAAGAGCGCACCAGCATCCCGGGTGACCGGGATGGCTAGGCAAACCCCACCCGAAGCAAGGCCAAAAGGCCGCACCTGGTGCGGCTGCGCAGGCGCTCGAGGGTTGCTCGCCCGAGCCTGCGGGTAGGCCGCTCGAGGTACCCGGCAACGGTGTGCCCAGATGGATGGTCGCCGCCTCGCCGCCGTGCTAGTACGCGGCGGCGAGGAACAGAATCCGGCTTACAGGCCAGCTCGTTCGCTCCTGAAGCGCCTAGTGCGCCTTGCGGACCGACTTGTCCAGTTTCTTCAGCGCGTTGTCGAGCTGCTGGCGCGACGTGCGGGCCAGGTCGTCCTCCCTGGCATACAGCAGGCCGTAGGTGAACGTGTCCTCGCCTGCCTCGTGCGCCGCCTCGGCCTGCTGGCTCAGGTGTGTCCGGCTGACGACGCTGTCCTGATGTTCGCCCAGCAGGCTCTGAATGTCCTTCGCGCGGCTGGACACTTTGCCCTTCCCGGTGGCCGCCGCGGTGTAGCGGAGTCGCTTGGCGCCCTTGCGAATTCGGTGCAGTGCCTCGTCGCGGTCCTCGTCGGCGGCACCTGCGGCCCTCTTCGCGGCCTTGCGTACCCGCTTGTACGCCGAGTCGATGGTCACCTCGACCGGTTCCTTGCCCGCGGCCGTCGCAGCCGGCTCGGCGGCCACCAAACCCTCGAGCGCGTCGAGTAGACGGAAGTAGCGCTCCGATCGCATCGCGATCAACGACCGCCGCAGGCCCGACTTGTAGCGCCGCTTGGCGCCGTCAACCAACCGCGCCCGGATCGGACCGCGGACGAATTCCTGCGGCAGCTCGTCGAGTGCGCGTTCGTAGCGTTCGGCCAACACCTCGGCGTCCCGGGCCACACCAAGCACAGCGGCCAGCTGCCGCAGTTCCTCGAGGACCCACGCGTCGTCGGAGATGCCGAACGCGCCCTCCGACGCCTGCAGCAGGCTGCGGATCTTGCGAGTCGTGACCCGCATCTGGTGAACCGAGTCGTAGACATCGGCCCGCACCGCGCGGTCCCACTCGATCAGCTGATCGACCTGCTCGGCGACCGCCTCGTGTATCGCGTCGGCCGCGGCCTTATCCGGCTCCGGTTGCTCGTCGTCGGCCGTTCCCGCCAGCACACGCGCGAGCTTCGAGCCGTGCCCCGCGGGCTCCGCGCCTGCGTCCAAGAGCCTGTTGGCCAGCCGCTCCAGCAGGTCGGGCCCCGCGGGTGCGCCTTCAACGAGTTCCAGCTCCCACTCGCGCCACTGCTGCTCACTGCCCTCGCCGGCCGACGCGGTCACCTTGTCGTCGCTGAACTCGGCCATCGGCGATCCGTCGGGGCCGTAGAGGAGGGAAACGGTCCGCTCGGTGGAGATCCGGGCGACCGGACCCAGCGACCGGTCACGAACGATCGCGAGCACGACGTCCCTGAGCGCGTCTGGCACAGAGTGGCCGTCGCCTTCGTCCAGCGGGGCCCGCACCTCGGTGCGGGTGTCCTGGCCCGCGGGCAGCTTGAGGTGCCAGCCGGCGTCCGATCCGCCGGTGCGCCTGCGAAGCGTGACGTGGTGGGCGGCCAGGTCGTGGGCCGGCGTGTCGAAGTAGACCGCGTCGAGGTGTTGCGCCGGCGACCGCTCGACCCTCGTCACCGACGACAGCCCTTCGAACGACGGCGAAACCGTCGACTCGACTACGTCGAACTTCCGCTCGACCTCTGTGTGCCG
>JBKPSU010000147.1:0-13217 GCA_046735135.1 Actinomycetota bacterium | reverse complement strand
GATCTTGACCAGCTGGAAGACAATCAGCGACAACATCAAGTCCGGCCTCAGCGCCCTGCCAGAGGCAGTGTTTCCGGCGCCCACCTTCGGGAATGTTCCTCCCCCCATAGTCCCTATCACGCCAGAGGCAGTGATAGCGGCGCCCACCTTCGGGAATGTTCCTTCCCCCATAGTCCCCATCACGCCAGAGGCAGTGTTTCCGGCGCCCACCGTCGACAGTGTTCCTTCCCTTATTGCCCCGGTGAACTCCAAGGCTGATCTGCGGGCCTCGCAGACCCAGCGAAAGGATTCGAAAACCGACACCAAAGGCAAGGGATCTGACGACATGCCATCGCCGACGGAGAACCCGCGCACCAAGGCGGCAAACACGGACGCGAGCAATACCGATACCAGCTCTGAGAATCACAAACACCCGAAAGGCGATCGACGCGACGAATCCCGGAAGGCGAACGACGGAAATTCAAACAGCGGCAAGACGCCCGCCCGGAATGCGTCGCGCTGAAGAGGTGCTATCCGTCGATACGGATCTCGGTGCGACGCGCTAGGCCCGTCTCCGCCAGTCAACCGTGTCTAAATCCGACCCATTAGCGTTCGATTCGGAGCATCGTCGCCGACGACGCTGCAATCGACCGCTTCACCAGCTGATGTCGGCCGCCACATCTCGTAACCGTCCTCACCGACGATCAGCTCATCGATAGCTTGCCGGGTTCCGAGGGCTTGCACGTTTATCCGTGTCGGAATTCGACCACGTCGCCGTCGGCCATTACGTAGTCCTTGCCTTCCATGCGCACCTTGCCCGCCGATTTGGCGGCGGCCATCGAGCCTGCGTCGACAAGGTCGTCGTAGGAAACGATCTCGGCCTTGATGAAGCCCTTCTCGAAGTCGGTGTGGATGACGCCTGCGGCCTTCGGCGCCGTGTCGCCCTGATGGATCGTCCACGCCCGCGACTCCTTTGGCCCCGCCGTGAGGAACGTCTGCAGACGCAGCGTGTGAAATCCCGCGCGGGCCAATGCGTCGAGCCCGCGCTCGCTCTGCCCGATCGACTCCAGCAGCTCGGCGGCCGACTCGTCGTCGAGCTCCTGCAGCTCGGCCTCGATCTTGGCGTCCAGGAACACCGCATCGGCAGGGGCGACCATCTCGCGCAGCGCCGCGGTCCGTTCGGCGTCGGTGAGCACCGCCTCGTCGGCGTTGAACACATACAGAAACGGCTTGGTGGTCAACAGGTTCAGCTCACGCAGCACCGCGGTGTCGATCGACTGCCCGGACGCGAACAGCGTCTTGTCGTCGTTGAGAATCTGCTGCGCAGCCTCTGCGGCCTCGTACGCCGGCCGACGATCCTTGTGCGTGCGGGCTTCTTTTTCGAGCCGCGGCAACGCGCGCTCCAGAGTTTGCAGATCTGCCAGGATCAGCTCGGTCTCGATCACCTCGATGTCGGACTTCGGATCGATTCTTCCGTCGACGTGAGCCACGTCATCGTCGGTGAACACGCGCACGACTTGGCAGATCGCATCGCTTTCCCGGATGTTCGCCAGGAACTTATTGCCTAGTCCGGCGCCCTCCGAGGCGCCCTTGACAATGCCTGCGATGTCGACGAAGGTCACGGGCGCATGCACGATCTTTTCGGAATCAAACATCTTCGCGAGCACGTCGAGCCGTGGGTCAGGCAGCGGCACCACACCCTCATTGGGCTCGATGGTCGCGAACGGATAATTGGCCGCCGGCACGTTGTTGCGCGTCAGCGCATTGAAAAGCGTTGACTTCCCCACGTTCGGCAGGCCCACGATACCCAGATTCAAGCTCACAGGGTCAGAAGTCTAGGAGACAACCACAGGCGCGCCAGCGTGCGCTGGCAGCCACTTCCAGCAAGAGCCGGTACGGTCAACATGTGTCAGGACAGCGGGCCAGGTCTGCGGTGGCGGCCGAGCATCGCTCCATGATCTCCAGCCTCCCCGGCGTGCCGTCATGGGGTGCCGTGCTGATCGCGATCACGTTCGCCTCCATTGGCTTCGCCTTCGATGCGGGCTCGGGCGGCAAGGAGTTGACCGCCGTTTTTGCTGCCGCATATGTGGTCGGGTGCGTCGTCGCGGTGGTGGCGGTTCGGCAGACCGGCGTGTTCACCGCGATCATCCAGCCGCCACTGATTCTGTTCGTCGTCGTTCCCGGCGCCTACTTCCTCTTTCACGGCAGCGCCATGGACGGCGTCAAGGACCTGCTGATCAACTGCGGCTATCCGTTGATCGAGCGGTTCCCGTTGATGTTCTTCACCTCGGCGATCGTGCTGCTGATCGGACTAGTCCGCTGGTATATGGGCATGTCAAGCCATCGCAGCGCGCCCGCGGCGGACGCAGCGCCGGAGGCGGAGAGCCGGTTGTCGGCTGTGACGTCGAAGATCTCGCGACTGCTTGCGCGGGAGTCCGACGAGGAGGCGCCTGCGCCGCGTCGCAGCAGGCAGCATTCCATCGACCGGGCCGCCAGGCCGGCCAAGAAGGCGGCCGCAGGCACGGTGCGATCCCGCAGCGGCAGGCCGACCAAGAGCGCCCAGCCGTCGCGGTCACGGCACAATCGCCCGCCGGACACCGAGATCATCGAGCCCGTCGTCGAGCGCCCCCGTCGACCCCGGCCTGCCCGCAAAACGACCGACCCGACCGTGCCGCCCGCCGAGCCGCGGCGCCGGACGAGAGCGGCCTCGACGCGCGAACCGCGCAAGCAACCCCCGCCGAGCGAGCGTCGCGCCTCTTACAAGCGGCCGGACCGGCACAGCCGGTTCGACGGCTTCGAGCCCTTCGAACCCCACGGCACCAACGGGTCCAACGGATCTGGCGTACGCAATGGAACCCACCACCCCATCTCCCGGGTGCGCTACCGCGGCGCCGACGACGGCGATGCGCATGAGCAGTATCGGGTTCGGCCACGCACAACCAGGAGGCACGCGGCCGACGAGTGGGAGTACGACGTCTAACCGGGCGTCTGACGGGCTCTAACCACGGGCCGGACGAATCTCTCGGGGTAGCGCGAAGACCAGCGTTTCGTTCGCGGTCGTCACCGGCTGCACGGTTTCGAAGCCGTATTCGGCCAGCCGCTCGAGCACGCCGCGGACCAGCACCTCGGGCACGGAAGCACCGGAGGTGACGCCGACCGACGTGACGCCATCAAGCCAGGCCGGGTCGATGTCGTCGGCGTAATCGACGAGGTAGGCGGCATCGGATCCCGCGTTCAGAGCCACCTCGACCAGCCGCACCGAGTTCGACGAGTTTCGCGATCCTACGACGATCACGAGCTGACACTCCGGCGCCATCGCCTTCACCGCAACCTGACGGTTCTGGGTGGCGTAGCAGATGTCGTCGCTCGGCGGATCCTGCAGCGTGGGGAATTTCTCGCGCAACCGGCGCACGGTCTCCATCGTCTCGTCGACCGAGAGCGTCGTCTGGGAGAGCCAGATCACTTTGTTCTCGTCGCGGACCGTGACGTTGTCGACGGCATCCGGCCCGTCGACGAGCTGCACGTGATCGGGCGCCTCGCCCGCGGTGCCGACGACTTCTTCGTGGCCCTCATGACCGATCAGCAGGATGTCGAAGTCGTCGCGCGCGAACCGCTTCGCCTCGTTGTGCACCTTGGTGACCAGCGGGCAAGTCGCGTCAATGACCCGCAGCTCACGCTCCTTGGCCGAGGTGTGCACCGTCGGCGCCACACCGTGTGCCGAGAACACCACGATCGCACCCTCGGGCACCTCGTCGGTCTCGTCGACGAACACCGCCCCGGCCTTGGCCAGGGTGTCCACCACGTGCCGGTTGTGCACGATCTCGTGCCGCACGTACACCGGCGCGCCGTGCTTCTCCAGCGCCCGCTCGACGGTTTCCACTGCGCGGTCCACGCCTGCGCAGTACCCGCGGGGTTCGGCCAGCAGCACCCGCTTGCCGGTCACGCCGGCCGACGCCGAGCTGGAGGCGCCCGGGATCCCCATGTTGATAGTCGGCGGCATGCTTGCAAGGGTACTGATCCGCGCGGCCGGGAGGCCAGCCGTAGGCTGGGGCCCATGGCTACTGCACCGTATGGGGTACGTCTGCTGGTCGGAGCGGCGGTAACCGCGTTCGAGGAAACTCGAAAGATTCCGCAGACCATCCTGACCTATCCGATGACCGTCGTGAGCCAGCTCGCGCACCTCGTGATGAAGGTGCAGCAGGACGTGGCCGACCTGGTCAACAGGGGCGACGAGGCGCTCGAGTCGTTGTTCCCGCCGAAGGACGAGCAACCCGAGTGGGCGACGTTCGACGAGGATGTGACCGACGAGGTGCCCGAAACCGCCACCCCAGACGGCGAACGCCTCACCGAGGGCCGGTTCGCGCTGTTCACCAGGGGCGAGCCCGACGCCGCTGCCGACGTCGAGGCGGCGCCGGTGACGAACGACGCGCCCGAGGTGGTCAAGCGCCTCGACTACGAGACGCTGACGCTTGCTCAGTTGCGGGCCCGGCTGTCCTCGCTGCGCGTCGCAGACCTCGAAGATCTGCTGGAATACGAGGAGTCCACCAAGTCCCGGGCGCCGTTCCAGACCCTGTTGGCCAACAGGATCACCCGCGCGACCGCCAAGTGACCGAGGCCGAACAAGGCAAGTCTCCCGACAACCCCTGGCCGGTGCGGGCGGTCGCCACTCGTCTCGCCAAGTACATCGACCGGCTCGGCATGGTCTGGATCGAAGGACAGCTGACCGAGCTGAAGCTGCGCCAGTCCACCGCGTGGATGGTGTTGCGCGATCCCGCTGCCGACATGTCGCTGTCGGTGAGCTGCCCCAGCCACCTGGTGGCCAATGCGCCGGTGCCACTGGCGGAGGGCACGCAAGTGATCATGCTCTGCAAGCCGCAGTTCTATACCCGCAACGGTTCACTCAGCTTGCGCGTCAGCGAGATTCGCGCGGTCGGTGTCGGCGAGCTGCTGGCGCGGATCGACCGGCTGCGTAAGCTGCTGGACGCCGAAGGCCTGTTCGACCCCCGGCTCAAGCGGCCAATTCCCTTCCTGCCCAACACTATCGGACTCATCACAGGGCGTGCCAGCGCCGCAGAGCGCGACGTCATGACGGTCGCGACGGGTCGGTGGCCCGCCGTCCGGTTCGCGCTGCGCAACACCGTCGTCCAGGGACCGAACGCGGTTCCTCAAATCGTGGAGGCGCTGCGCGGACTCGACTCCGACCCAGCCGTCGACGTCATTGTCGTCGCCCGCGGCGGCGGCAGCGTCGAGGACCTGCTGCCCTTCTCCGACGAGACTCTGTGCCGGGCGATTTCGGCATGCACCACACCCGTGGTCAGCGCCGTCGGCCACGAGCCGGACAACCCGCTGTGCGATCTGGTCGCCGATCTGCGGGCGGCAACCCCGACCGACGCCGCAAAGCGCATCGTTCCCGACACCGCAGCCGAACAGGCGCTGCTGCTGGATCTGCAGCGGCGCACCGCACGGGCGCTTCGCAACTGGGTGTACCGCGAGCAGCACCATCTGGACCAGTTGCGCAGCAGACCCGTCCTGGCGCAACCGCTGGCGGCGCTCAGCGCGCGGGCCGAGGAGATCGAGCGCGCCAGGTCTGCGGGCCGTCGCGATATCACGCGACTGGTGACCACCGAGTCGGACCGAATCGGCCACCTGTCGGCCCGGCTGACCACACTGGGACCCGCCGCCACCCTGGCGCGCGGCTATGCGGTGGTACAGACGGTCTCCGCCGCCGGCCGCGCCGGGGTGCTGCACACCGTGGCCGAGGCGCCCGCTGGTACCCGGTTGCGGGTTCGGGTGTCCGACGGCGCCGTCACAGCGGTCAGTGAGGGAAGCGAATGAAGCCTGTTAGTCAGTTGGGGTACGAGGAAGCCCGCGATGAGTTGATCGAAGTCGTGCGTCAGCTCGAGCAGGGCGGTCTCGACCTCGATGCATCGCTGAAAATCTGGGAACGCGGCGAAGAGCTGGCTAAACGATGTGAGGAACACTTAGCTGGCGCTCGCAAGCGCATCGAGAATGCCCTGTCGGCGGGCGACGGGGAAGAAAGTTGACTATGAAACCAGTTTTGCCCTAGGGGGTCGAAACTGGAACACGTTTCATTTATGCTCGCCGCATGGGTGATGCAACGTTGACGACTGAACTCGGCCGTGTCCTGGTCACCGGCGGCTCGGGCTTCGTCGGGGCCAATCTGGTGGCCGAGCTACTGGAGCGGGGCCACGAGGTGCGCTCCTTCGACCGCGCGCCGTCTCCGCTGCCTGCGCATCCGCGGCTGCACGTCGTGCAAGGCGACATCTGCGACAAGGCCACTGTCGCCTCCGCCGTAGAGGGCATCGACACCGTCTTCCACACCGCCGCGATCATCGACCTGATGGGCGGCGCGTCGGTCACCGACGAGTACCGCCAGCGCAGCTTCGCCGTCAACGTCGGCGGCACAGAGAATCTGGTCGAGGTCGCGCGGCACGCAGGGGTGAAACGGTTCGTCTACACCGCGTCCAACAGCGTGGTGATGGGCGGCAAGCGCATTTCGGGCGGCGACGAAACGCTCCCCTACACCGAGCGGTTCAACGACCTCTACACCGAGACCAAGGTTGTCGCCGAGCGATTCGTGTTGTCGCAGAACGGCATTGACGGCATGTTGACGTGTTCGATCCGGCCCAGTGGCATCTGGGGCCGGGGCGACCAGACCATGTTCCGCAAGCTGTTCGAGAGTGTGCTGGCCGGCCACGTCAAGGTATTGGTCGGCAGCAAGCACGCCAAGCTGGACAACTCTTACGTGCACAACCTGATTCACGGATTCATCCTGGCCGGCCAGCATCTGGTGCCGGGCGGGACGGCGCCGGGCCAGGCGTACTTCATCAACGACGGTGAGCCGATCAACATGTTCGAGTTTTCCCGGCCCGTCGTCGAGGCATGCGGGCAACGCTGGCCGCGGTTCCGGGTGTCGGGTGCGTTCGTGCGCTGGATCATGACGATCTGGCAGTGGCTGCACTTCCGCTTCGGGCTGCCCAAGCCGCTGTTCGAGCCGCTCGCGGTCGAGCGGCTCTACCTCGACAACTACTTCTCGATCGCCAAGGCGCAGCGCGATCTCGGCTACCAACCGCTGTTCACCACCGAAGCGGCGATGCGCGACTGCATGCCCTACTACGTGGAGCTCTTCGACGAGATGAAGGCGCAGACGCACGACGGGCAACCGGTGAAGGCCGTCGCGCCCAATCCAGCGGTCTGACCTCGTCGGGCGCCGTCAGTTGGTCAGATGGACCGGGTGACGTGTGACCGCCTCGATTCGCGCGCCCGCGCGGTGAAGTAGTTCCGTGCCGAGGTTGATCAGCGCGCGCGCCGCGGCGATCTCTTCGCCGATCATCGGCTGGCTGATGTCCCGGGGATTGCGGAACGCATCCCCGATCGCCGTCATCTCATCGTCGTCGTCACCCAGCCGCGCGCGCACCGTCGCATGAGTGTGCGTGTCGTCCTCGTCGAACTGGATGTCGAGATGCCAGTCGTTGTCCAGAAACTTGTCGTACATCGCGGTAGCCCCTTCCTGCCTAACAGGGTGCGCCGCGCCGCGGCTTCGTACCCACGGTTCCGTAAATTTTCGCTGCAGCGCGACGAAGCAGACCCCACCGTGCTCGTGGCGCAATAGGGTCGACTCGCACAGTTGATTCGGTCGGGGCTGACACAAAGGGACACAACATGCCTGACGGCAAACCCAACATCCTGGTCATCTGGGGCGACGACATCGGCATCAGCAACTTGAGCTGTTACAGCGACGGCTTGATGGGCTACCGCACGCCCAACATCGACCGGATCGCCGACGAGGGCATGCGATTCACCGACTCCTATGGTGAGCAGAGCTGCACGGCGGGCCGCGCGGCATTCATCAGCGGCCAGAGCGTCTACCGGACCGGGATGAGCAAAGTCGGAGTGCCGGGTTCACCGATCGGCTGGGCCGCGGAGGATCCGACGATCGCCGAACTGCTCAAGCCACACGGCTACGCCACCGGACAGTTCGGCAAGAATCACTTCGGCGATCTCAACGAGTACCTGCCTACCGTGCACGGCTTCGACGAGTTCTTCGGCAACCTGTACCACCTCAACGCCGAGGAGGAGCCTGAGCAGTTCGACTACCCGCACAAGGATCAATTCCCCCGACTGCACGAATTTGCACTGCCGCGCGGCGTGCTGAAGTGCAAGGCCCTCGACGAAGTATCGAGCGAGCCCGACGACGAAAAGTACGGGCCGATCGGCAAGCAAACGATCGAGGACACCGGGCCGCTGACCAAGAAGCGGATGGAGACGATCGACGACGACATCGCCGACGCCACTGTCGACTACATGAAGCGACAGCATGCGGCGGGCAATCCGTTCTTCGTCTGGTGCAACTTCACCCACATGCATCTGTACACCCACACCAAGCCCGAGAGTCGCGGCCAGGCCGGGCTGTGGCAGTCCGAATACCACGACACGATGGTCGACCACGACAACAATGTCGGCACCGTGCTCGACTGCCTCGACGAACTCGGCATCGCCGAGGACACCATCGTCATCTACTCCACTGACAACGGCCCGCACCGCAACTCGTGGCCCGACGGCGGCACGACGCCGTTCCGGAGCGAGAAGAACACGAACTGGGAGGGCGCGTTCCGGGTGCCGGAGATGATCCGCTGGCCCGGCAAGATCAAGGCAGGTGCGGTGTCAAATGACATCATCCAGCACCACGATTGGCTGCCGACGCTGCTGGCCGCCGCGGGCGATCCCGACATCGTCGAGAGCCTCAAAAAGGGTCACAAGACCGGCGACGTCGAATACAAGGTCCACATAGACGGGTTCAACCTGCTGCCCTATCTGATGGGCGAGGCCGAGCACAGCCCGCGGCGCGGCTTCTTCTACTTCTCCGACGACGGCGATCTGGTCGCGATGCGGTTCGAGAACTGGAAAGTCGTGTTCATGGAGCAGCGCTGTCGCGGCACGCTCCAGGTCTGGGCGGAGCCGTTCACTCACCTGCGGGTGCCGAAACTGTTCAACCTGCGCACCGACCCATACGAGTACGCCGACATCACCAGCAACACCTACTACGACTGGTTCATGCGACGGGACTTCTTCGCCTTCTACATGACGGCGATGGCGTCGGCGTTCCTGGACACGTTCAGGGAGTTCCCGCCACGGCACCCACCGGCCACCTTCAGCATCGACCAGGCGGTGAGGAAGCTCGAAGAGTTCCTGGCCGGAGACTAGATGCTGGAGAGCTGGAACGACGGGCCAGCGAAGTCGGCGATCGTCGACTTCGTCGGCCGAGTCATCGCTGACGTCCCGCTCGAACAGCGCGTGGCCGTCTTCGACAATGACGGCACGCTGTGGTGTGAGAAGCCGGCGTACATCCAGCTTGATTTCCTTGTGCGACGGCTGGCAGAACAAGCCGGCGCCGACCCTTCCCTGAAGGACACGCAGCCCTACAAGGCGGCCGCCGAGGGTGATCTGGCTTGGTTCGGAGACGCCGTCACCAAGCACTACAACGGTGACGACTCCGCGATGGAAGTCCTTGCCGGAGGGATACTTTCAGCATATGCAGGGCTGACCGTCGACGAGCATGCGGAGCGGGTGAAGGCGTTCTTCGCCGGGGCAAGTCATCCGACGCTGGGTCGTCCGTACACCGAGTGCGGGTACCTTCCAATGGTGGAGTTGCTGCGCTACCTCGAGTCCAGCGGCTTCACCAACTACATCGCCTCCGGCGGTGGCCGCGACTTCATGCGGCCGGTCACCACGCAGATGTACGGCATTCCGCCCGAGCGGGTGATCGGCAGTTCGGTGGGCCTTGACTTCGTCGACGGCCACCTGCGGACCACGGCGAAACCGGAGTTCCTCGACGACGGCCCCGTCAAGCCGGTGCGCATCTGGGGGCGGACGGGACGGCGGCCGATCCTCGCTGTCGGCAACTCCAACGGCGACATCCAGATGCTCGAACACGCCGCGGCGGGTGCCGGACCGACGCTCTGTCTGCTGGTGCTGCACGACGACGCCGACCGCGAATTCGACTATGTTGCAGGCGCGGAGAAGGCACTGGAGGAGGCGAAGTCGAGAGGCTGGACGATCGCCAGCATGAAGAGCGACTGGGCGACTGTTTTCAGTGACTGACCATTCTTCCCTCGAAACTGCTGGGAGATCGCGTTGACGCGCGAAACGGCGATCTCCCCGCAGGCTCGGGGATTGGTGCGCATTCCGGCGCAAACCGCCATCGTCGGATCCGACAAGCATTATCCCGAGGAAGGTCCCGCCAAGGTCGTCGGCGTCGACGAGTTCTGGATCCAGCCTCGGCAGGTGAACAACGCCGACTTCGCCGAATTCGCCGACGCCACAGGCTATGTCACCGTCGCCGAACGGCCGCTGAACCCCGCCGACTATCCCGACGTGCCTGCGGAAAACCTGCAGCCGGGGTCGATGGTGTTCACCCGCACCCCGGGGCCCGTCGACCTTCGGCACCTGAGCCAGTGGTGGGTGTGGACACCCGGCGCGTCGTGGCGGCATCCGGTGGGGCCGCACTCGTCGATCGACAAACGAGCCGACCATCCGGTGGTGCACGTCGCCTATGAAGACGCCGAATCCTATGCGCAGTGGGCAGGTCTCGCGCTGCCGACGGAAGCCGAATGGGAGGTCGCCGCCCGCGGCGGCCTCGAAGCGACGACATACACATGGGGCGACGAGCCCGAACGGCCGGGCCAGCGGCTGGCCAACTACTGGCACGGCGACTTTCCGTGGCGCCCCGACGCCGGCTACGGCCGCACTGCACCCGTCGGCAGCTTCCCGGCCAACGACTACGGCCTGTTCGACATGGCCGGAAACGTCTGGGAGTGGACCACCGACTGGTATGCCGCCAACCGCGAGGGCAACCCGTGCTGCGAGGCAGGCAGCTACGACCCGCAGCAGCCTCAGTTCCGAGTTCCGCGCAAGGTCATCAAGGGCGGCTCGTTTCTCTGCGCCGACAACTACTGCCTGCGCTACCGGCCCGCGGCCCGCCGACCGCAGATGATCGATACGGGCATGAGCCATATCGGATTTCGCTGCGTAACGCGAACAGTTCCTGTGAAGATGTGAGCGTGAAGGACGGCGGCGTGCACTACGCGCGCAACGGTTCGGTGCGGCTGGCGTATCGCGTGCTCGGCGAGGGTGACACGACGCTTGTCTGGATACCGGGTTGGATCAGCAATGTCGACCTGTGGACCGACCCGTCGCTGCCGTTCGTCACGTTCGTGGAAGGCCTGGCCAGTGGGACCCGACTGGTCATGTGGGACAAGCGCGGCACCGGGTTGTCAGATCCAGTGACGCACGTGCCGCCCCTCGACGAGCGGATGGACGACCTGCAGGCCGTCATGGACGCGGTCGGGGTCGACGCCGCGGCCATGTTCGGCGTATCCGAGGGCGGCCCGATGAGCATCCTGTTCGCTGCGACGTATCCGGAGCGGGTGCAGTCGCTCGCCCTGTACGGCACCATGAGCCGCTTCAGCCCCGATCCCCCGAATCATCCGTGGGGATGGACCGAGAAGCAGGTGCGCGAAATGATTTCTGCAGTCGAATCCGATTGGGGCGAAGGAGCTCTCGCTGAAATCTTCTTCGGTCCGATCGCCGACGTGCCGGGCTTCAGGGAGGTCTATGGGCGCGCCCAGCGGGCCGGTGCCAGCCCGACGATGACCATCATGTTGTTGCAGGCGCTGGTGCAGTGCGATGTGGCGGGCGTCGCGGGCTCGGTTCACACGCCGACGCTTGTCATGAGCAGAGACGGCGACGTGATCGCACCAATAGATGCGGCTCGCGCGCTGGCTGCCGCGATGCCGAACGCTCAATTCATCGAGCTGCCGCCGGGTCCCCATGCGCTTTTGGACGACGACCTGGTTTCGGAAGTCGTGAATTTCGTCTGCGGTGCACCGGCGGACGACGCGGGCGAGCGGGTGCTGTCGACTGTTCTGTTCACCGACATCGTCGGCTCCACGGAACAGATCAGCGCACATGGCGACGCTCAGTGGCGACATCGACTCGACGCGCACGACAAGCTCGTCGACTGGCTCCTGGAGAAGTACGGTGGCCGCCGCGTGAAGCACACCGGCGACGGCGTCTTCGCCCTCTTCGACGGTCCGACCCGGGCCGCCCGTTGCGGCCTCGACATGGTGCCGGCCCTGGCCGCCAGGGGCATTCGCATCCGGGTCGGGGTGCACACCGGCGAATGCGAGCGCCGTGGCGACGAGTGGAGCGGGCTGGCGATCCACGTCGGCGCCCGCATCGGCGCCACGGCCGGTGCCGACGAAGTGCTCGTCAGCCGGACGGTCCGCGATCTGTCGGCCGGCTCTGGGTTGCAATTTGACAGCCTCGGCCTTCAACAGCTGAAAGGGCTGGCCGAGGACGTCGAGATCTTCCGGGTGCGCGCTCCCGTCCGCTCGTAGCCTCCGCTTGGCGGCGAGAGTTCAGGCCTCGGCGGCCTTCTTGATCGCGGCAAGCGTCGCGGGGATGCCACTCCTGGCCGCATCACTTCGCTGTTGGATCTGTGCCTCGGCATCCGCGCCGTAGCGCTCGTGAAACCCCGCAATGCCCGCAGGCAGGAACTCCCACGACTCCGTCAGCCGGGTGCCCCCGTCTTCCGGGTCGAAGGCGTACTCCCAGTGCACCCAGCCGTCGTTGACCTGCCACGCGAATTTCCGCCCGGGATCGGCGGCGACCACCTGACTGCGTGTCTCCCACGTCCGTCCGGAGGTCTCGTTGCGCCCGGTAAACCAGGCGCCGACCCGCGGCCCGTCGCCCTCGTCCCACCAGCAGGCCGTGCAGACCGGGCTCCACTCGCCCATCCGGGTCACGTCGGACACCATTGCGAACAGCTCGTCCGGCGACACCGCCACGGAAATCGTGTCCGACAGCTTCAGCTCAGTCACGGTTCGAGTCTGCCAGCCGGTATTCCGTCGCGGCTATTGCACTTTCAGCGAGTGAGTGTGAAGTTAGAACGCGTTCCACCGCCGTCGAAAGGCCAACTGGATGAGCAACAGTAGCGAGCGGATCGCCGTCGTCATCGGCGGGGCATCCGGGATCGGCTGGGCGACGGCGCGCGCCCTAGCCGCCGACGGTTGCCGGGTGACGATCGCGGACCGCAACGGCGAAGGAGCCCGCGCCAAGGCCGGCGAACTGGGTGAGCCGCACACCGCAGCGGACGTCGATGTGACCGACGAGGCATCGGTGCAACGCCTCTTCGACAACATCGGGCCGCTCGACGT
>JBKPSU010000146.1:0-37080 GCA_046735135.1 Actinomycetota bacterium | reverse complement strand
GGCGGTGAAGATGGCGCCGTTGTCGGTCAGTACTGATACTGTTGTGCCCCAACGGCTTACCGCGCGGGTGTAGTTCACGTCGGGGCCGGTGGTGATCGTGCGGGCGTGGCTGGCGATGGCCAGCCGCACACGACGTCGCCGCACAATCCGAGGGATCTCAACTGCCCGAACGTGTGCGGCGCGTTATCGACCGCAAGAAAGCGGCAGCATGTCACCGACGGACCAGCTACCCGACCTGGCTTGCAGAAGCGCGCAGAACTTCTGTCATGCGATGGATCGGGAATCCCACATCCTCACGTAGCGTGTCTGAGCAGCATCCTCGCGGAGATCGTCGGGTGCCCGAATGTAGATCGCGGTCGCCTCACGCGCCCTAGACGGGTCGGTGCGGTCTCGTATCGCAGCCAGGCTGATACTACATTGAATGTAACGCCTGATACACTCTTCGGTGTGGCACACGCGGACGGTGTTCGGTGGTTGGTACTCGTGGTGCGGGTGCCGGCCGATCCGTCGCGCCATCGGGTGGCGGTGTGGCGTGAGTTGCGCCGCGCTGGCGCGGTCTCGCTAGGGCAGGGTGTATGGGTGGTGCCCGACGCGCCGGTGTTCGCCGATGGGATCGCCCGCACCGTCGAGCTCGCCGAGCGCGGCGACGGCGAGGCAACCGTATTGACCGCCGTCGGACGTGCCGAGGCGGACGTAGCCCGGCTGGAGGCTTTGTTCACCGCGGAGCGGGCCGAGGAGTGGGCCGAATTCATCGCCGACTGCGGCAAATTCGACGCCGAAATCGACAAGGAGATCCGGATCGGCAAGTTCACGTTGGCCGAGCTCGAAGAAGAGGAACAAAGCCTGGAGCGGCTGCGCCGCTGGCATCGCGAACTGTCGGCGCGCGATGTGTTCGGCGCAGCCGCTGCCGCCGAGGCGGCCCAGCAGCTCAAGCACTGCACCGAACGGTTAGCCGAATACACCGAGCGGGTGTTCGCCGCGCTGCACCAGATGTGACGTTCTCGCCGTCTTTGTGGGTCCCACCAAAGGAATTCAAGGTTGACACCTGACCCTGACCCGAGGTGGTTTCTGCAGATCAACGGCTTCGCCCGCGACACCCCGTGGCTGCATTCGATCATCACCGCGTACGCCGATTACCGGATCGCCGTCTTCGCCGCGCTGCTAGTGGCGGGTTGGTGGATCGCCCGCCGCCAAGGCGACCTGACGGTGTTGGGAGCCGCGGTGTGGGCGCCCATGGGTGCGCTAGCAGCGGTAGCGATCAACCAGCCGATCGTCGCCCTGGTCGCCGAGCCGCGTCCGTACGCGGTGCTGCCGCACAGCCTGGTGTTAGCCCAGCGCAGCAGCGATCCGTCGTTTCCGTCCGATCATGCGGTACTTGCCGGCGCCGTCGTCGCGGGCCTGTGGAGGGTCAGCGGCCGGCTTCGGGCGGTGGCGGTGCTCGCGGCGGCGGTGATCGCGTTCGCCCGCGTCTACATCGGCGCCCACTACCCCCACGACGTGTTCGTCGGTGTGTTCCTGGGTTCCGGGCTGAGCACAATCGGGTTCTGGGCGACCCGCCCGATCCTGCTCCGGTTGCTGCAACATGCCGAAGACAGTCGGCTACTGCGGCCGCTGCTCGTCGCGGCCGACACGGTCGGACCGTCGAACCGGTGAGCACTCCCGAACCGATCGCAGCCGTTCGCGCCCATGCCCGGGGCGCGTTGCTGCCGTTGTATGCGGCCGGGTTCGTGACCGCGTTCGGTGCGCACAGCATTGCTGCCAGCCTGAGCGGCTACACCCGCGCCCACCACTCGTCGCTACTGGCTCTCGGTGTGTTGTTGGCCGTCTATGACGGCGCCGAGGTCGTTCTCAAACCGGTGTTCGGGTCGCTGGCTGACCGTGTTGGCGCTCGACCGGTGCTGCTCGGTGGTCTACTCGCGTTCGCGGCCGCCTCCGCGGCGTTCGTGCTTGCGGGCGATCAAGCGTGGGTCGGGGTGGCCCGATTCGGACAGGGCGCCGCCGCGGCCGCGTTCTCCCCGGCAGCGGGGATGCTGGTAGCGCGGCTCACCCCGGAAGCCGGTTGGGGCGGCGGGTTTGGCCGCTACGGCGCCTGGAAAGGCCTTGGCTACGCGCTGGGGCCGGTCCTGGGTGGTGTGCTCATCGCGGTGGGTGGCTACCCGCTGCTGTTCGCGACCCTGGCGGTGCTCGGCGTCGTGGTCGCCGGCTGGGCTGTCGGGGTCGTGCCGGCCCCGCCGCCGCTACCACGGGCCCGCCAGACGGTGGCCGACCTCGCCCGCCGCATAACGAGTGCCGGGTTCGTGCGACCGACACTTGCGCTGGCCGCCGCAACTGCCGCCCTCTCGGTCGGCGTTGGGTTCCTGCCGGTGGCCGGCGCCACGCGAGGGCTCGGCGCGCTGGCGACCGGCGCGATCGTGTCGCTGCTGGCCGCAACCGCCGCCGTGATCCAGCCACTCGCCGGACGTGCCCGCGACCGAGGCCGCATCGGCGACCGCACAGGGTTGGCCGTCGGACTCGCGCTCGCCGCGTTCGGCAGTGCGGCCGCGGCAATACCCGGCATCGTCGGGTTGGTGGCGGCCGCGCTCCTCATTGGCTGCGGTGTCGGCGTCATCACGCCGATCGGGTTCACCTACCTCACCATTACCACCCCAAAAGAACGGCTCGGCCAGACCCTCGGCGCCGCCGAAGTCGGCCGCGAACTCGGCGATGCTGGCGGACCCCTGCTGGTCGGCGCCCTCGCCGCCGCCACCACCCTGACGCCCGCGCTCCTGATCCTGGCCGGACTCCTCATCGTCACCGTCGCCGCCGTCGTCACACCCGCTGCAGGGCGTTCGCAATAGCGCAGGGTTGGGTGGTGGCATGGGCCTGCGCGGCGGCCTCACTGGTTCTCACCGCCACGCCCGAGCCGCTGCGCGGAAGGCAGACAACGCTGCTGCAGCTCTGCGAAATTGTTGCCCTTGCCGTGGCCTGGACCCTCACCTGCGCTGCCCGGGCTGGCGTCGGACCTCTGTGGACGCTGTGCCCTCGGGGTGAACCGATTGAGGCGGCTCATCGTGTCAACAGTGGACTTGAAGAATCGGACTTACCGGGTCCCCCCTCCCTTGCTGACCCAACACACCGTAGGCACCTCGCGAAATACCAGGTTTCAACGTTGTTGAGGCTGAACATTGATGGTGCGACGCGTTCAGCCACCGAGCGGCACGTCAGAACAGAGGTCCATAATGACGGCTCACCAATTCCCGATAAGACGACTGAACCTGACCGGCGGGTTCGCCAGCTCGGTGTCATTCCGTTGCGTCCGCTGCGACGACCGCGAATACGACCGTTGGTTAGATGTCCTAACGGAGATGTCTGCGCGCCTCGACGTCTTACAAGCGGCTGTAACCGAGCTGCGCCACCGGTGCGAAAGCGAGTACATGCACAGCGAACACGTCCTCGAAGTGCTTAACCGGCACGGCGCATAACCAATTGCGCTTCGGTGGCAAGACGATCTCTCCTACATGTGCTCCGGTCAAGCATCGATCCCCACCAAACCCGGTGCCATTACACCCAACATGCCCTGTAGGACAGCGTCCCTAGTTCATTTTGCTGCGAACGCGTGCTCTCAAGGCTAACCTTTGTGTTCATGGGGATGCCGATTTGCCTTGGGCAGCTAAGGAGTCACCCAAGCGGCTACTTGGATGAGGTTTCGGCCGGCAGGACCCTCGAAGTCATCCGCCGGGGCAGGCTTGCGGCTTTGATAGTGCCTGAGTCCGCTTTTCCGCATGACCCGCCAGACGCGACCGTTCCGGTCAGCCGTCTGCGGGCGAACGCCGCGCCGTACTTCGACCGCGTGGCGAGAGGAGACATCATCGGCGTGGTACGTGGTGGTCGCCTGGTCGCCCGCATCATGGCGGCTACCGCGTCGCCGTGACGCCTCGCCGCGACATGACCAGTTGGTTGTGGCCCGACCCTCGGCGGAAGTGAAGTAAGCACCGGGCCTGTCAGGATGGAAACCTGTGACGGGAGCTAATAGAGCCACCCAGCTTCTGCTAGGCCACCCACCCACCGCGCATCGCAAAAACCCACCGCCCCAATGTTGGGCGCGAGTTCGTCGCCTGTGTGCACCCCGTACGCGGGACTTCGGTGTCGAAGGTGCATCTAGGAGGCATTATGACTTTGTGGCTACAGTCAGGGAGAGTACTGGCTGACCCAATGGGGCCTGTCGCCAAGCAGATTGAAGACGTCTGCGCGCTTTCGTTAACCGGCAGATGGGACGCATGAGTGCTGGCCGGGCTGATGGCGGGGGTGCTGGCATGTGTCGGCTATGGAACCGCGTCGGTTTTGCAAGCGTACGGAGCGCGCAGATCCGCCGCTGACGCCCACGTATTGGGGAAGGGGGAGGCGGCAGTCGCCGCGAGCGGAGGCCCCACCCTGCGCTCGACGATCAGCGCCGCCCTGACTCCATCATTCATCGCCGGGATGCTGCTCGACATCATCGGTTTCGCGGGAAGCGCCATCTCGGCCCGCCTCATACCGCTGTTTCTTTCCCAGACCATCATCAGTGCGAACCTGCTCGTGACGGCGATCCTCGGGATCGTGGTACTCGGCATTCGCCTGCACAGGCGTGACTGGCTAGCCATCGCCATCGTCCTGCTGTCGCTCGTGGTTTTGGGGTTCGCGGCGGGCCACCCCGGGGAAAAGGCAGTGGGGCGGGCGATGCATTGGGGTGTTCTGGTGGCAGCGGTGCTGCTCCTCGCCGCAGGCATTGCGCTGATCCGCGTGCTTGGGGCACGCGCTGCCGTATCGGCCGGGCTGATTGCGGGCGTCTCGTTCGGTGCGATGGCGGTGGCGGTGCGCGTGCTCGAGGGAGTCGACCCGCTGAAGCTCAGTGTCTTGCTGAGCGATCCCGCGTCCTGGACGATTGCGATCGCCGGCTTGGGCGGCTTCTACCTCTTCACCGTGGCCCTTCAGCTGGGTTCGGTGAACGGCGCCGCCGCCGCCCTCGTCGTGGGGGAGACGGTGGTACCTGGCATCGCAGGTGTGCTGCTGCTCGGCGACACCGCTCGATCGGGACTCGGGTGGCTGGTGAGCATCGCGTTCGTGGGTGCGGTCGGGGGCGCGGTGGCCGTCGCCAGGTTCGGAGCATCTGAACAAGGGCACGTCGCTGGGCCGGTCGCCGGTGCGGGTGCGTAGCTCAGGTGACTCGGCTTGAAACGTTGAATGACGAGGCTATCGCCTGAGATCTGCCAGGTCCCGAGCGGTGATCAGACGTTCGTGCTTGGGCAGGTATGCCCGGTTCTTGATCGGGTGTCGGATGAACAAGAGGGTCATCCGCACGGCACGCGTATCGAGTGTTCGGTTGATGTACACGGCGTTGTTGACTCCTGTTCTGTGACCGACGTGTCGTCGGGGCGGTGCCCCGCTCCCGCGTGCGGCCTGATGTGCAGAGTGACTTCAAATCACTCTGAAAACATTGCGCGACGGCAGTCACACGCCGAACACGATTACGTCACGACTCGCACCCTATGGCGTGGCTACTCTTCTTCGGCCAACCTCCTGTGAGAACCGTTGTCGGGATATGCGTCGTCGGCGTCGTGCTGGGCATAGTGGATTTGTGAGCAATAGAGCGACTACACAGGACGTCCTGTCCGATCCACAGATCAACGCGTTGAGCGCCGAGCAGCGGCGCGAGCTGATTCAGCGTCTGGAGCGGCCCGTCACAGAGGTGCAGTCGCGAGGGTTCATGGCAACGCTTCGAGACGCACATCTCGGGGTGATGGCCGGCGGCGCAGTCTTCATGCTCCCGTGGATCATCTATCTGGGCTTTACATTGCCCCAGAGCTACACCGTGCGCGACTGGCCGTTGACATGGTTGGGTTTCGACGGCTTGTTGGTCGTGTTCATGGCCACGACGGCGGTCCTGACTTGGCTGCATCGCCAGCTGCTGGTGTTTCCCGCCTTCACCACCGGGATTCTGTTGATCTGTGACGCGTGGTTCGACATCACCACGGCCGGTCCCGGCGAGCTGCGCGCCGCGGTGTTGACGGCGGTACTGGGAAGCCTTCCACTGGCGTTCGTTCTTATCGCCGGGGCGCTGAGTTTGGTGCGCGTGAACGCGAGTCGGCTGTGGATGCTGGAGCCCGGCCAGTCACTGTGGCGGTTGCCGCTGCTGTCATAATCGCGGCGGTCTTTGTCGCTGTCGGTCCGTACGGTCGAAGGCCATGTCTACAGGCCAGCACGAAACTCGGCATCTCGTCGCGCTCCGAATTGTCAGCCCTAGTACGGCAATTCGACTAGGTCGAGGGTCCTGCGTCGGTTCCGGCCGCCACGCCGACGCTCTAGAGAATCAGTTGGCCCGCCGACAGAGGGAGGTGTCGGCGGGCCAAGCGACGGCATCAGCGTTGCTCATCGATTGTTTCCGTGGCCTGCGCCTCATGCGACATTGACCGCATCATCGATACGAAGAACGGCCCGTTGGAGTTGGTTGGGCTCTCCGCGGCCGTGCTCGCTGCGGGGTCCGCGTTCGAGGCAGGAGCGGCGGCGGCGATCGCGGGCGGCAGGACGCCGATCAAGATACCGGCGGCGATGGCGCCGATCATTGGCAAGCGGGTCATATCTGTTTCCTTTCGGGTGGGGGCAAATCCGGTGTTGAACTTGCTTGCTGCTCAAGTCAAGGATTCGAGAACGCTGTGGCTCGCTTGTGATCGCAACGCGCAAAGGAAGCGATTTTCAGATTCTCCGCATTGTGTTCGCGGCCGCCCTCGCGCTCCGGATCGCAGCGGGGGTGGGTAGGAATAGCGACATGAATGCTGACGAACTCGCTCAGGAACTCGGCCACCCCGAGGCCCAGAAGCTGCTCTCCGGTTCCATGGCCAGGCTCGCCTACAACGGACCCGACGGTTTCCCGCGCGTCATCCCCGCCGGCTTCTACTGGACCGGCGACCGCATCGTCGTCAGCACGGCACCGACCTCTCCAAAGGTCAAAGCGCTGTCGTCGCGCCCGAAAGTGGCACTGACGATCGACACCGGCGACACGCCGGGCGACGCGAAGGCTCTCCTCGTCCGCGGCGTCGCCACCATGGACACCGTGGACGGCGTCACCGACGAGTACCTTGCGTCGGCCAGGAAATCAATGACGGGTTCCGAACTCGCCGAATTCGAGCGCAACGTCCGTTCGGTGTACCGGCAGATGGTGCGGATCTCGATCGAGCCGCAATGGGCGCGGTTCTACGACTTCGGCGCGGGGCGGTTACCGACCTTCCTCGCGAACCTCGTCAACGACGGGTCTGCCTAGTTCGGCCGTCCGGGGCTCATCGACGAGATGAAGTACGTTTCATGCCCGGTCGGATAGCCGCCGCCGTCGGTGGCGATGTGAACGTGGTCGAAGTGATTGGCGGTCTCATTGCCGTAATCCGCCGTCCAACTCGGTGCGCCGATACCCGGGTAGAAGCCCTGACGCCAGATGACATGGATGACTCCCCAACGCTGCGCGTTCGCGAGCGCCATGCCGGCAATCTGGTTTCCGAGTTCAATGCCCTCGTCGGTGTTGTGATTGGGAATCATCACGTCAATGGCCAAGCCGTTGGGATGCCATTTCAACGCATCCTGGCGAGCCCCGCCGATGGTGGTGATTTCAGGGAACAACACACTGATCGCGCGGGCGACCCAGATGGTGTGGATCTGCAGACCCTGCTCCGGCGCAACGCCGACGGGTAGCGCGAACCCCGCAGCCTGATCGGCGACGGGTGCGCTCGCGGCGATCAGATCCGGGGCCGCAGCCGCCGCCGGAGACGCTGCGCTGGTCGAGACTGGCTCCCGCACTTTCGTACTCGCCGACGGGGACTCATCGGTGCCCTGGTCGTACAGCATGACGGCCGCGAGCACGACCGAGACCACGAGGACCAGTAACCGCCCCCGGCCGTCGGCTAACAAGCCTTTGCCCACGAGCGCAGCTTACGGTTGCGTGCGTGGGTGTGCGGCAATGTTGACACCGCCTGTTATGCACTCGTCACCCAAATGGATTTGGGATCGGCAGGGAGGCGGCTCTTGTGTGCCGGGTGATCACCGAGATGCCGATCTAAGCCGACTACGCGTCTGTCCCGGCGTTCATGCACGGGCTCGGTCGGCTCAACTGGTGGGCGCCCAAACCGCTGGCCTGTTTACGTGCACCGTTGGGGCTTGATGAGGGCACAAACTAGCCGCTCAGGGGTAGTGCTAGTAGGTCAGCGACCGCGGGTACCCCGCCGGGTGAGTTGCACCCGGTCGGGCGCAGCGGCTTTCATGGGGTCGTGACCGAGATGGATCGACGCAGCATGATGTTGATGGGTGGGATCGGTCTGCTGGCCGCGGCGATCCCCGTCGCCACGGCACGGGCGATCCCGTCGCGGCGGGATGTGCCTGCGGATCGGGTACCATCGCCTGCCGCTCCGCCGCCCGGGGGCTACATCTTCCAGGACGAATTCGACGGCCCGGCGGGCTCGGCGCCCGATCCGTCGAAGTGGGAGATCGCCCTCGAGCGGGAGTCGATGGAAGACCCGACATTCTGGGAGCTGCCCCAAAACGTCGGGCAGTACCGCGACGACCGGCGAAACGTCTACGTCGACGGCAAGTCCAATCTCGTTTTCCACGCGGCGAAAGACGGCAACACCTTCTACAGCGGCAAGGTCTTCGGTAAGTGGCGAGGCGGCATCGGCCACACCTGGGAAGCCCGGATCAAGCTCGACTGCCTCACCCCGGGTGCCTGGCCCGCCTGGTACATGGCCAACAACAACTCGGTCAACGGCGGCGAAGTCGACGTCATGGAGTGGTACGGCAACGGCAAGTGGGCCGCGGGGACCGCCGTCCATGCCAAGTTGAACGGCGGCGAACACGTCAGCCAAGGGATCACCGTCGACAGCGCGTGGCACACATGGCGGGTCCAGTGGGATGACGCCGGCATGCGGTTCTGGAAGGACTATGTCGACGGCGCGCAGCCGTATTTCAACGTTCCGGCGAACTCGCTTCCGGACTGGCAGTTCAACACCCCGGGCTATCAGCTGTTCCCGGTCATGGACCTCGCGGTCGCAGGCTCCGGCGGCGGTGATCCCGGACCCGGAACCTATCCGGCCAACATGCTCATCGACTACGTCCGCGTCTGGTGACGACCTCAGCCAGCTGCGAAGTCGGGGCAGAGGTTGGTGGTTGCAGCGCTGACGAACAGCGTGCCCTGCCCGGAGGGCAGCTGATATCTCTGCTCTGCCGCAGTCATCTCATCGAGAACCGAGGCTCCGCCGCGCAGGTCATTGCACACCTGATAGCCGGCTCCGACCGTCTCGGGTTGATTCGCGTAGGGCAGATGCACGTTCAATGTGGCCAGTTCGTCGAGAAACGTGTCGCGGGGTTCAGCCGAGGCAACAGGCGCGGTGGCCAGGGCTGCCACTGCTGCCAGCGTGATCGAAGCCGTCATGAGTCGCTGTAACGCCATCGGGGAGTCCTTTCCTGTCGACGGCTTCTCCGGCCGCCACTGGCAACGTAAATCACGAACGGCCTGGGAAATATCCGGTGTTTCCCTACTCCTTAGTGCCTGTTAGTGCCTGCGATCGTCTGGTGTAGTACTACTCATCCGCCGCAACGCGCCGGCGGGCATGCTGGACCCATGCACCTGAGTAGGGCGATCCCCGACGCCCGCACGGTAGCCACGAGCACCAAACCCGACCGCGACCGCGCCGTCGACGTCGCCCGGCTCGCCGCCCTGGTAGTCGTGATGTTCGGGCACTGTGCCCTCCTCCTCGCAACCATTGACAGCAGCGGGCTGTGGATCGGCAATCTGCTCGCAGAGATTCCCGCTACCGCCCCGATCACGTGGCTCGTGCAGGTGATGCCGTTGTTCTTCCTCGCGGGCGGCGCCGCAGGCGCCTACAGCTGGCGAGAAGGCAACCAGTGGGGAACGTGGCTGTTCGCCCGGGCGCAGCGGTTGTGTCGACCGGTTTTCTGGTATCTGGCGTTCTGGACGGTCGGCCTTGTCGTCGCCGGCCTGATTCTCGGAACAGAGTCCGCTGCGGCGATCGGCCGCGAATCGGTGGCCCTTTTGTGGTTCCTCGGCGTGTACCTGGTGGTGCTGGCCCTCGTCCCCGCGCTGACCCGGCTGCAGACCGGTCGCGTGGCCGCTGGGGTCGTCGCGTCCCTCCTCGCGGTCGCCGCCGCATTAGACGCGATTCGGTTCGCTACCGGAATGCCGATGGCGGGTGTCGCCAATTTCTTCGTGGTCTGGCTGATTCCCGTCGTCGTCGGCGTGGCCTACGCGCGCAGGTTGATCGGCCCGAGGTCCGCGCTCGTTGCCGCGGCATCGGCGTTCGCCGTTCAGGTGCTGCTCGCCCTGTTCGGCCCGTATGAGATCTCTCTGGTCGTGACCGGCACAGAACACGTATCGAATGTGTCTCCGCCGACGCTGTTGCTCGCCATGCACTGCACCTGGATGTCGTGCCTGTTCGTCGCAGCGGCCGGTCCGGTGCGACGGTGGGCGCAACGGCCCCGCGTCTGGCATGTCGTCGCAGTGGGCAACGGGGGAGCGATGACGCTCTATCTGTGGCACATCCCGGCGATCGCCATCGCCACCTTCGCAATGCACGCGGTCGGCCTCGACGCGTATGACGTTCATGCACAAGAGTTTTGGGTGATGCTGGCTCTGCGCGCGGTGGTGTTCGCCATTGTCATGGCGGTGATGTTCTGGCTGCTGTCGCCACTCGAACATCGCAGGCTGCCATGGTGGGACGCCCCGACACAAGTGACAGGTGCACGATCGGTGGCGGCGGGTGCCCTTGTTTGCGTCGCCGGAATCGCACTGGTGTTTCTGGCAAAGAACGGGTTGGACGGAACCGAAGGTGCTGCGATGCTCGGATGCTTTCTCGTCGCCGCAGCGGCCGCGCGGGTATGTGCGGCACCGACTTTCGCAACCGGCTCTCGTTCGGTCTCCCCGACTACAACCCCTTGAACCAATAAGGCCACACGACGGGCACAGCTGAATCACAATTCAGCGTCTGTGCGCATCGTGCGAGATGCCCGGCGCCATCCCGCCAACTATGCTCGGCTGTAGTAGAAGTCGTTCACTGCAAAGCGGCGACGTTGGTTCGACGAGGGTGGGACCCAACGGGTGCGAACTGTATTGGGACTGTCGAAGACGTCGACGAGCATCGGGTGGGTGTTGGTCGACGGTGACGACGTCTCCGGCGACCCACTCGACCATGATGCATTCGACGTAACCGATGCGAGTGCGGCCGCGCCCGCGGCCACCGCGCGCCGGGTACGCGACATCGCCACGGCAACTGGTTACACCGTCGACTCGGTTCATGTGACGACGAGCGGCAATGTGTCGTCGATTCGGGATGCGTTGACAGACTTCGGTTTTGCCGACATCGTATCCGTTTCGCTGCCTGAGGCGACTCGAGCGTGGGCCATGGAAGCGGGGCGGGCAACCGCCAGTGACAGAACCGCGGTATGCATCCTCGGACGCGACTCGGCCTCGCTGTCAGTGATCGATACCAGCAGCGGCGCAACCCGAGCCACGACGACGACTGTTTCGCGCGCATGCGTCAACCTGATCGAGTGGCTGGATGCGGCCTTCGGTAACAACGGTTCGCGGCCAGAAGTTCTGTATCTGATCGGACCCCGCGCCAAGCTCGAGGCCCTCGAAGGCCCACTTGCCGCCGCTCTACGCATACCGGTCATCGCGACCCACGACGCCCAACTCGCGCTCGCCCGGGGTGCAGCGTTCACGACTGCGAACACCATCGTCGACACCGCTGCGGGTAAGCGGTCCAGAATGGCCTTGATCGCAAGGGCACTCGGCGTTGTGGCCGCGGTAGGCGTCGGATCGGTGCTCACTCTGTCTGCCGCGGGCGCACCGATTCCTCTGGAAGGCAGTAACTTTCATCAAAGACCCAGTCCACCGCCACCGTCACGGGCTGCTGACATTCCCACCAGCGCGGCTCCCGCCGTTCCTCCTCCGCCGCCTGCACCTGAAGGACCTGTGCCGCTGCCGCACGCCGAACCCCGGACCACGCACGCCGAGCCCTACGCCGTCGCGCCCCCGACCAATGCCGCCACAGTCGCACCCCCCGAACAGCACCTTCCGGACGTACAGCCCGTCGAACACCTGCCCGATGCGGGGTCTGCGGTCGCACCCGGCCCCGTCGCGCCACCACCTCCGGGTCCGCTACCGCCGCCGTCGGAAACCATCCCGTCGCCACCGCAGGACCCGGGCCAAGAGGTGCTGAACCCGCCCTTCGACGCCCTGCCGTGAATTAGAGCTTGCCCGCAGCGAACGACGCGCCCTCGCCGACCATCCCGTTCACGGGATACAGCGCGTGCGCGGCTGAGGGGCCGCCGCCCGGTGTGCCGTTGCAGATGGTGTCGCCGTCGGCGCACAGCTTCAGGGTCTTGGTGGCATACGCGGGGCCGATCACGATCGGAGGTGCCCCGTACTGAGTCACCCATGCATCAGACGGCTCGCCGAAGAGGACCACTGCGGCGACATGGTTGGCCACCTCTGGCGGCAGCGGCTGGGGCACGGCCGCCACAGGCACGCCTGCAGGCACATTCGCCGAGGTAACGAATCCTGCAACGGCCGCCCCCTGCGAGTACCCACCGAGCACCATCCTCGTGTTGGGACATCCGGTCGCCGTGGCCTGGACATGAGCGCCTGCGTCGCGGATGCCGTCGATGACAGTGCTCGCGAACGCTATCGGGTCACCGAAGTCGGTGCTCGCCACGTAGTTGACGGGATACACCGACAGCGACTTGGTGCCGACCTGCGAGCGCAGCGCGTCGACGAAAGATTGTCCAACTCCGCCGACACCAGGTGGTTCGCCGCTGCCTCGGGCGAAGATCACCTCGACATCGGGGCACGGCTCCGCGGATGCAGACGGGGCGGGCGCACTCAGCAAAGCCGCCCACACTGCCATTGCCGCTATGCCCAAAAGACGGGCGATGCGGCTTGCACTCAGTTCAGTCATCCGCCATTTATACCCAGCTCACCGCTCTTATACGCGGCCGGCGGCAAAGGCAGCGGCCTGGTCGACCATCCCCGTCTGGGCGTAGGCTCCGTGAGCCCGCCAGTCCCTGCCGCCCTGGGAGCAGATCGGGTCGTTTGGCACGCACATCTCGATGGTCTTGGCCGTGTAGAGCGGGCCGATCGAGGGCAGCGGGCCGGGGGACAGGCTGTCCGCGAATGCACTTCTCGCGCCGCCGAATTCGGCGGCCGCCGCGACGTGGTCGGAGACCTGGGCGGGCATGGACGTGGTGGCCAGGTCGACCACCGCAGCACCCTGTGAGTAGCCGCCGAGCACCATTCTGGTGTTGGGGCAGTTGGCGGCCATCGCCTGAACGTGCGCGCTCATGTCGTCACCGCCCGCGGGCGTGCTGCTGGAGAAGTCGTTGCTTGCCGGATAGTTCACGGCATAGACGCCGACCGATCGCCCGCCGAGCTGTGAGCGAAGGGAGTCGACGAACGCCTGGCCGATGCCGCCGACGCCGGGCGGCTCCGTGGTACCGCGGGCGAAGACGATCTCGACGTCGGGACAAGGCGCAGCGTCTGCTGCCGGGACACAGATCAGGGCGATGGGTGCTGCTCCGGCCGCCGCCGCCACCGCTCCGAGGATGCGCGCGCGCCGACCTGCGCTCTTTGTGGTCATGCTGATATGTCGCGCGACGAGCCGAAGATGTGACAGCAGCGCTCGACCTACAGGCCGCGTCCCTCACGCCGCCGGTCGTTGAAGAATCGCCGGACCCGGTCGGACATCCGCGAGTCGTGGTTGCGGCTGCCCAGCACCATCGATACTCCGACGGCAACGGCGGCGAGTATCGCCACGAGTCCGGCTAACGCGACGAGAACTGTCGAGACCCCCATAACTGTTGGGTACCCGCAATGTGCGGCCAGGCAGCAACTTATGGCGCAGATCACGCGGTTTAGGCCCGTCCCGGATTGGAAACGAGACAGTTAGTCTCGTTTGAATTGTGCCTCGACCAAGGGAGTAGGCCGATGACCGAGTTCGCCGTCCGGTCCACACCGAGCGCCGGCGGCTCCTTCGCCGGAGGATCGAGGGTGCGGCGCGGGTGGACGCTGTTCGTCGCGTGCGCCGGCGTGGCGATTGTCGTCGCGTCGATGGTTGCGCTGAACACGGCCCTTCCCGACATCGCGGAGGCGACCGGGGCCAGCCAAACGCAGCTGACCTGGATCGTCGACAGCTACACACTATTTTTGGCCTGTCTGCTTCTGCCGGCGGGAGCGATCGGGGACCGCTACGGCCGTCGGACCGCCCTGCTCGTCGGCCTTGCCGTCTTCGCCCTCGCGTCCTTCGCGCCGCTGATCTTCGGCGGGCCGGTGCAGATCATCGCGGCCAGAGCACTGGCCGGAGCGGGCGCGGCCTTCGTGATGCCTGCGACGCTGTCATTGCTGACCGTCGCCTATCCGCCCGAGGCGCGCACCAAGGCCGTCGGCGTTTGGGCTGGCGTTGCAGGGTCCGGCGGCATCTTCGGTCTGCTCGGCACCGGCCTTCTGCTGCGGGTGTGGGAATGGCAGTCCATCTTCTGGACGCTCGCGGGCGCCGGGCTGGCGCTTTTCCTGCTGGCTCTAACCATCGCCGAATCCCGTGACGATGATGCCCCGCCGCTGGACCTGCCCGGCGCTGTGACGATCGGGGCCGCGGTCGCGGTGTTCGTGTTCGGCATCCTTCAGGCCCCCGAACGAGGCTGGACGGATCCCCGCGTCATCGGCTGTCTGGTGGCCGGAGTGGTGCTCGCCCTGATCTTCGGCGTCATCGAGGTTCGCCGCCGGCATCCGTTGCTGGACGTGCGATTGTTCCGTGACCCCGACTTCGGCACCGGCGCGGCGACGATCACCATGGTCTTCCTCGGCACCTTTGCCCTGTTCTACCTCATCACGCAGTTCATTCAGCAGGTGATGGGCTACACCCCCTTGGCGACCGCGATCGCGTTGGCGCCGTTGGCGGTGCCGCTGCTGACGTTCTCGTCGCTGTCCTCGTGGTACCTGCCCAAGGTCGGGCTGCGCGCGGTGGTGTTCGCCAGCATGGTCCTGGTGTCGGTCGGCTTCGTGTGTATGAGCACTCTCACGCCCGACTCCTCCTACCTCGACGTGCTGTGGCCGCTGCTGGTGATCAGCTCGGGCTTCGGATTATGCACGGCGCCAACGACTTCGGCGATCATGACGGCCGCACCCGATGCCAAACAGGGCGTTGCGTCCGCGGTCAACGACGCCACCCGCGAGGTGGGCGGTGCCCTCGGCATAGCGATGGCGGGCTCGATACTCGCGGGCAGCTACAGCCGCGTCATCGCGCCCGCGCTGGCACCGTTTCCAGAGCCTGTCCGCGGTACTGCGTCGGACTCGCTGGCGCAGGCGCTGGTGGTCGCCGAACGGCTTGGGCCGCAAGGCAATCAACTGGCCGACACCAGCAAGGCCGCGTTCGTCGACGCGGTCAACTCGTCCTATGTCGTGATGGCCGTCATCGTCGGCGTAGCCGCCGTCGTGATCCCGGTATTCGCCCCCGGCCGCGACGGGAAGCAGCTGCGGATGATCCGCCGACTCAACCGTCGCGGCGAGTGAGGCGGAAGACGGGGATCTTGCGGCCCGTCAGCGCGGACTTGGCGCGGTAGTCGGCGAACAGGTCGAAGTGCCGCTCGGCGAGTCCGAACAAGCGGGCGTAGTCGTCCGGATCGGTCACCTCGGCGGCGCGGAACGCTTCGTCGCCCAGTTCGCAGTCGGGATGTGCGGTCAGGTTGTGGTACCACTGCGGATGCCTGTCACCGCCGTAGTTGGAGGCGATAACGACCACATCGCGGCCGTCGTGGAAGTAGGCGACCTGCGCCTCGCGAAGCTGACGGCTCTTGGCCCCGGTCGTCTTCAGGGTGGCGGAAGGCACGTTGAACATCCCCAAGCTCGCCCGGCCGTTGCTGATCCGCCCGAGCCACGGGTCGACCTTGGGCGCTACCCGTCGGGCAAGAAACTGTCCGAACCTCGAACGCGAGGATTTGTTCAACGCACGCGCGACCGCCGAGGGGCGCTGCGTCGGGTCGACATGACGTAAAGGCACAAGACGACCTTAAGGCCAGGCGGTGCCCCGGTACTGTAACCGTCGAAGGCGGTCCACATCGGAGGGGACGAAGCATGAAGCTGATTGCAGTACTGACTCTGGCCTGCGGACTCGCGGCCGCACCGCTTGTTGCCGCGGGCGGGGCTTCGGCGGACCCGGCGACCTGCGACGGCGCGGCCTGCGCGTTGTTCGTGAAGAAGAACATCGTGCCCACTGATCCGTGCCAGTTCCAGTCCCGCAATCCGTTCGGGCTGGACGCGAAGGGCAGCACGTTCGCGTGCACCGCCTCCAATGAGTGGGTGCCCGTCGCCCCACTCCTCGGGGTGCGCACGGTGCGTGCGGCCTGTGACCAGAACGTGCCCGGTGTCGCGGTGTCTCCCCAGGGGGCGCCGTTGACCTGCAAGGACGGGGCCTGGAGCACGTACTACGACGTGCTTTATTACGGTTGACCGGCCGCGCCGAAGGCTGTCGGCGTACCCGATGACTGAGACGGTTAGCCGCCGTTGGTGACGGGGTTCGACGACAGCGTGATGATCTGTCCGTTCTTCCATACGCACCACCGTCCGCCCCAACCGGTGGTCCACACCACGGGCTCACCCAGCCAGTACTCCGCAGGCTTGGCAGGCGCCCAGGACGGCACCGGATCGCCGACGGCGGCCCACGGCGGATTCGGCGGCGGGGGAGGGTCGGCCATTGCCGGACCTTCGCCGAGGCCAAGAACGCCTGCAACCAGTCCGCCGGCTATCGCGAGACCGGGCAGCATCCTGCGCGGTGTCATGTCCAGTCCCAGACCGTCGGATCGTTCGGCGGGTAGTTCATGCACACATCGGTGCCGTGAGCGGCAACGCCCTTGTTGTTGAAGAACAACTTCGCCCAGTTGCCCCAGTGGGTCGCCATCTGCTCGTAGTAGACGTTGGTCGCGGTGTCCTCGGAGTACTGCCGCCGGCCGGCGTAGTCCAGCGAGAAGAACCAGTAGATGCGATCGCGGGCGGCGTCCTGCACATCGACAGGCCTGTTGTGGTAGTCGATCATGTACCGCTCGTAATAGATCGGGTCGGTGTCGCGCGTCGCGGCCATGTACTGGTCGACCGTGCAGGTGGTCTTGAGTATCCGGTTCGGGATCGGGTAGTCGTCCGTCGCATCCGCCGATGCGACGGACGGAAGCGCGAGGGCGATGACGCCCAGCGCGGTCGCTACGATGCCTGCTTTACCCAACATCTCTGCCTCCCTTGGTTATTGCTCCGCCGCGAGCGGCGGCCCTGCTGGTGCCGGCGGCGGCGCCTGCCCCGCGACTTGTTGGAGCACGGACAACTTCTCCGGGCAGTAGGTTTTCAGTGCGGCGCCGAGGAATTGGTACGCCTGCTGGGTCGTGCTGTCCTTGTGAAGCTGATTGATGATGAATCGAGCCGACGCGTTTGCGTCCTTGTCGATGCCGTTGTACAGCCTCTTGCACGCGATCTTGCCGATCCACGCGTTGTAGTCCTTCTCGCCGTAGATCCCGTAGATGTGCAACTCGTTGTAGAAGTCGGTATCGGGATCGGCATGGGCGGGCGTCGCGACAGCGAGCATGGGCACCGTCACAGCGATGGCCGTCAGGACCGTCGAAGCGAACCGTTTCACCTTCATCATCACCTGAACTCACTGGGTTTGATTGGGCCCGTGGGAGATTCGTCTCCCACGTGGCGACCAGAGGGGACGCTGACCGGAGTCTTGTCGGGTTGTTGGGGTTGAGGCCACGGCGCGGGAACAGGCCGCTGGCGTGGGCGTTGCGGCCACCAGAACCACGGGCCCATGAGTGCGGCGATCGACGGCGTCATGAACGACCGGATCACCAGCGTGTCGAAGAGCAGGCCCAAGCCGATCGTGGTGCCCACTTGCCCGACCACACGCAGGTCGCTGACCACCATGGACATCATGGTGAAAGCGAACACCAGCCCAGCCGAGGTCACCACGGAACCGCTGCCGCCCATCGATCTGATGATGCCGGTGTTGAGTCCCGCGTGAATCTCCTCCTTGAAGCGTGACACCAGCAGCAGATTGTAGTCCGATCCGACCGCCAGCAGGATGATCACCGACATGGCGAGGATCAACCAGTGCAGATGCATGCCGAGGATGTACTGCCAGATCAGGACCGACAGCCCGAACGACGTACCGAGGGACAGCAGCACTGTTCCCACGATGACCGCCGCGGCGACCACCGACCTCGTCAGAATCAACATGATGATGAAGATGAGACACAGCGCCGAGATGCCTGCGATCAGAAGGTCGAAATTGGACCCGTCGCGCATGTCCTTATACGTGGACGCGGTACCTGCCAAGTAGATTTTCGAGCCTTCCAGCGGGGTGCCCTTGATCGCCTCGAACGCCGCATTCCTGATCTGGTCGATGTGCGAAATGCCTTCGGGCGTGGCGGGATCGCCCTCGTGGGAGATGATGAAGCGAATCGCCTTGCCGTCGGGTGAGACGAACATCTTCAGCCCGCGCTGGAAGTCGGGGTTGGCGAACACCTCGGGCGGCAGGTAGAACGAGTCGTCGTTCTTCGACGCGTCGAACGCCTGGCCCATCGCGGTCGAATTGTCCTGCAGGGCCTTCATCTGATCCTGCTGACCCTTTTGGCTCTGGTACACGGTCAGCGTGATGTTCTTCATGTTCTTCATCGTGCTGATCATCGACGGCATGATCGCGACGAGCTGCGGCATCAGGGTGTCCAGGTGCTCCAACTCGGGCACCAGCTGCTGGACGTCATCAGTCAGCACGTCGATACCGTCGAGCGTGTCGAAGATGGCCCGTATCGAGTGACACACGGGGATGTCGTAGCAGTGCGGTTCCCAGTACAGATAGTTCCGAATCGGCCGGAGAAAGTCGTCGAAGTCGGCGATGTTGTCCCGGACTTCGCCGATGTCGACGGCCATGTTCTTCGTCTTCTCCACCATCTTGTGCGTGGTGTCAGCCATCTCCTGGGTGAGGGCCTGCATACGCGTCATCGTGTCGATGGTGGTTTGCATGTCGTTGGCCTGGGTCAACATGTTCGCCATGACCTTGTCCATGTAGTCCTGGTTCATCTGCTGGGTGGTGCCCTGCATGCTGATCTGGAACGGGATGGACGTGTGCTCGATCGGTGTGCCCAGCGGCCGGGTGATGGTCTGGACGCGGCCGATGCCGGGAATGTGGAACACGCTCTTGGCAATTCGGTCGACGACGAGCATGTCGGCAGAGTTGCGGACGTCGTGGTTGGTTTCCACGAGCAGCATCTCGGGGTTCATCCGGGCCTGCGGGAAGTGGCGGTCAGCGGCCGCATAGCCCTGGTTGGCCGGGATGTCGGCAGGCAGGAACTCGCGGTCGTTGTAACTCGGCTTGTAGCCCGGCAGCGCGAGCAGGCCGACCAGCGCGAGAGCGATGGTGCCCACGAGGATCGGCCCCGGCCACCGGACAACGGCGGCACCGATCTTCCGCCATCCTCGCGTTCGCAGCGCGCGTTTGGGATCGAGCAACCCGAACCGGGTGAGGATGGTCATCAGAGCAGGGGCCATCGTCAGAGCGGCGATCGTGGCCACCAAGATGCCAACGGCCAGTGGGATCCCCATCGTCTGGAAGTAGGGGAGCCTCGTGAAGTGCAGGCAGAAGGTGGCGCCCGCAATCGTCAACCCGGATCCGAGAATGACATGCGCGGTGCCGTGATACATGGTGTAGAACGCGGATTCGCGGTCTTCCCCGTTTGACCGCGCCTCCTGGTATCGACCGATCAGGAAGATCGCGTAATCGGTGGCCGCGGCGATGGCCAGGGTCGTGAGAAGATTGGTGGCGAACGTCGACAGCCCGATGATGTTGTAATAGCCGAGCGTCGCGACGATGCCGCGGGCCGCCGCCAACTCGATGAACATCATCACCAAGACGATGAGGACCGTCACGATCGAGCGGTAGACGAACAGCAGCATCAAGAAGATCACGCAGATGGTGATCATCGTGATGAGCTTGATGCTCTTGTCGCCCGCGTGATGCTGGTCGTTGGTCAACGGGGCAGGACCGGTGACATAGGCCTTGAGTCCCGGCGGCGGCGTACTGCTTGCGACGATGTCGCGGACTGCTTGAACGGACTCGTTGGCGAGGCTCTCGCCCTGGTTGCCTGCCAGGTAGAGCTGAACGTAAGCAGCTTTGTTGTCGGCGCTTTGCGAGCCGGCAGCCGTGAGGGGGTCACCCCAGAAGTCCTGGACGTGCTGGACGTGTTTCTTGTCGGCTTCCAGCTTGTCGATGAGCCCGTCGTAATACTTGTGGGCAGCATCGCCGAGCGGCTGGTCGCTCTCCAGCACGACCATGGCGGAGCTGTTGGAGTCGAACTCCTGGAAGTCCCTGCCGACGCGCTGCATCGCCTGCATGGAGGGCGCGTCGGTGGGCGCCAGCGAAACGGAGTGTCCCTCGCCCACCACTTCGAGCTGGGGAGCGATGACGTTGACCAGCACCGTCACCGCAAGCCAGCCGAGCAGAATCGGAATGCAGAAAAGGCGGATGAACCGAGGAATCATCGGGTGCGCGCCCACGTGTGTGTTGCTCATGCGGACTTCACCAAGCAGAAGGTCTGGGCGTTCAGACCGTCGGATCGATTCTCGTTTTTCACCACACCATCCACGGTGATCCGGCAGCTGATGCTGTCACCGTCACCCTGCGCGACGATGTTGGGGCTGGCGGCAGGCGCGGTGGTGGTCAACGTAAGCGACCACGGCAGCGCCACGTCGATGGCCTTCTGCGGCTGAGCATTGAGGTCGAGGTAGTTGATGGTGGCGGTGGCTCCGGGCTCCCCGTAGATGTCGTAGACGACGACCTTGGGGTTGAACGGCGCCGGGTCGTTGACGAGGCCTGCGCCGGGCTTGGTGAGCACCGTGTGGCCGAACACGCCGCGCAGCCGGTCGACCATGAAGAAGCCGAGCAAAACCACCGCGATCACAAGCAGCGGGACCCAGACACGCTTCAGTGCTTTCAACACTGGAAGCCTCGCCGCCCAGACGCTAGGGTGACGACTTGCGCCCGACCCATTCAACTTCTCCCTAAAATGTTGGCCTCTGCTTAACTTAGCCCATATAACTTCTGGTCGCGCAACAGGCTAGCGCAAATATTCGCGGGTTTGGCCCGACCGTCGGTGGCGGCCCGCTTCTCGACCTGGCGAATCCGCCGAAATGCGCCGCATGCGGCCGTATTGTCCGGCTTAGGCCGGGGACGGGCCATGGGGAGGCATCGATGGTGTTCGCCGCAAACAGCCAAGGCGGCTGGCGCCGCCGGTTAACCATTGCGGCCTCGACCTCCGCGCTTCTGCCTGCCCTGTTCTGCATCGCCGGTGGGGCGCCGACGGCTACCGCCTTCTCGAACGCGCCGGTCGAGCAGCTCTCCGTGCGGTCGGCGGGGATGGGCCGCGACGTCCGCGTCGAGTTCCTCGACGCCGGTCAGGGCGCTCACGCGCTGTACCTGCTGGACAGCATGGAGGCCGGCGACGACTTCAACGGCTGGGACATCAACACCGCCGCGTTCGACTGGTACAAGGGCTCCGGCATCTCGGTCGTCATGCCGGTCGGCGGCAAGGCGAGCTTCTACAGCGACTGGTACGGGCCTGCGACCGGAAACGGCGGCACCTATACCTATAAGTGGGAGACGTTCCTGACGCAGGAGCTGCCCGCCTATTTGAGCGCCAACAAGAACGTGGCGCAGACAGGCAACGCGGTTGTCGGTTTGTCGATGGGCGGCTCGTCAGCACTGATCCTGGCCGCCTTTCACCCCGCGCAGTTCATCTATGCCGGATCCCTGTCGGGTTTCCTCAATCTCTCGCAGGGCCAGTGGCCCGGCATGGTCCGGATCGCCATGCAGTGGAACGGCGGCTTTGATCCCGACGCGATGTGGGGTCCGACGGGCGACCCGGCATGGGCGCGCAACGACCCGACGATCCAAGTCGGCCGGCTGGTGGCCAACGGCACCCGGCTGTGGATCTACTGCGGCAACGGCACCCCGACGGATCCCAACCTCGCGAGCCCGAACGCCCCGATCGGGGGGCTCGGCTTCCTCGAGGGCTTCGCCATCGACTCGAACCACACGTTCGCAGATGCGTACGTTGCCGCGGGTGGCAAGAACGCGACGTTCAACTTCCCCGACGGCATCCACAGCTGGGGCTACTGGGGGCAGCAGCTGCAGCAGATGAAACCGGACATCCAGCGCACGCTCGGCGCCACACCCGCGGTGTGATCACGACAATCGCTGTCGCAGTTCGCGTTTCAGTACTTTGCCGTAACTGTTCTTCGGCAGTTCGTCGATGAACTCATATCGCTTCGGCCGCTTGAACCGGGCGATGCGGTCGAGCAGGTGCGCGTCCAGCTCGGCGGCCCCGACCTCGCCGACGATGAACGCCACCACGACCTCGCCCCACTCCTCGTCCTTCGCGCCCACGACACCGGCCTCCACCACACCGGGGTGCTCGAGCAGTGCCTCCTCCACCTCGCGCGGATAGATATTGCTGCCGCCGCTGATCACCACGTCCTTGGACCGGTCCCGCAGGGTCAAAAAGCCCCGCGCGTCGAACGAGCCCATGTCGCCGGTGTGCAGCCAGCCATTCTGCAGAGTCGCGGCGGTGGCCCCGGGGTTCTTCCAATAACCGGACATCACGACGTCGCCGCGGCAGACGATCTCGCCTATCTCGCCGGTGGCGGCCGGTCTACCGTCTTGCCGCAGCACGGCCACGTCCACCCCCGACCTCGCGTAGCCCACCGAACCCAGCACCGCGTCGTCGGCATTGAGATGGTCGGCGCGGCGCAGGCCCGTGATTGTCATCGGCGCTTCTCCCTGGCCGTAGAGCTGGGTGAAGATCGGCCCGAACGCGGACATCGCCTTCTTGAGGCTGTCGACGTACATCGGCCCGCCGCCGTACACCACCGTGCGCAGGTTGCGCGGGCGCGCGCGGCCGGTGTGCACCAGGCGGTGAACCATCGTCGGCGCGAGAAACGCGCTGCAGCCCGGGTGGTGCTCGCAGAGATCGAGGAATTCCCCTGGCTCGAATGCGCCGGACTCCGGGATCACCTGACGTGCTGCGCGCAGCACGTAGGGCGGAATGTAGAGACCCGAGCCGTGTGACATCGGGGCGCCGTGCACCAGGCTGCAGTCCTGGTCGGGCGAGTCGAAGTCGGCCAGATGGGCGACCGTCATGGCCATCAGGTTCCGGTGCGACAGCATCGCACCCTTGGACTTGCCGGTGGTGCCGCTGGTGTAGAACAGCCATGCCAACTCGGCGGGATCGGTGCAGGGCGGCGACGCGGGCTCGGAACCCAACCTCGTCTCGTACGTGGGACTGCCGATCACGTCGATGGGTACATCGGCGACAGACGTCAGGTCCTCGGCGATTTTCGCTGACGCGAAAGCCAGTGCGGCACCGGCATCGCCGAGGATCTGCTGCATCTCCTTCGGGTGCAGCTTGTAGTTGATCGGCAGGTACACGCATTCCGCGGCCCACACCGCGAACATCAGCTCGATGATCTCCGGACGGTTCTCGCTGGCGACGGCGACCCGCGCGCGGGGGCCGAGATCGCGCAGCGAGGCCGCCAACCGCAGCACCCGGTCGCGCAGCTCACTCCATGTACACAGTTGTCGCTCACCGTGATACACCGCGCCGCTGTCGCCGAACCGCGCGGCGGCCTGATCCAGAAGGGCGAACAGGTTCAACGGGCCACCCATTCCGAGTTCAGCGCGAAGTCCGACAGATACTTCGTCGAACTCCAGCCGCCGTCGACGACGATCGTCTGGCCGTTGATGAAACCTGCGCCGTCCGAGCACAGGAAGGCGACGGTGCTGGCGATGTCGTCGACCTTGCCAAGCCGCTGGTGCGGCGTCATCTCGGTGTTGATCTTCCTGAACCGGTCGTCCTCGAGCCGCTGGGCCACCATTGGCGTCAGTGTCACGCCGGGAGCGACTGCGTTACAACGGATTCCCTGCGGGCCGTATTGACAGGCGATGTGCAGGGTCAGTGCCGTCAGGCCTCCCTTCGCCGCCGAGTAGGCGCCGCCGCGAAGGCCGCCGACGACGGCGAATGTGGATGTCACGTTGATGATCGCCGAGCCGGGCTGCATGTGCGGTATCACATCGCGGGCCAGCCGAAACGGGGCGCGCAACATCAAGCCGAGGAAGTGGTCCAACGACTCGTCGTCGGTTTCGTGCAGCGGTTTGGGGCTGCCGACACCGGCATTGTTGACGAGGAAGTCGATGCGGCCAAACCGCTGGACGGCGTGGTCGACGATCCGCTTCGGCGCGTCATCTGCGGTCAGGTCGACCGCGATCGTCGCCACCCGGTCGGCGTCGCCGATGGCTTTCTCCAGATCGGCGAGCCTGTCGGGGTCGCGTCCGGTGCCCACGACCGCCATGCCCATCTCGGCCAGCTTTGTCGCGCAACCGAAGCCGATGCCGCTGCTCGCCCCCGTCACGATCGCTACTGGTGCTTCACCCACCCGCCCGCTACTTGTCATATCACTCATCCGCCTTCGTCAACGCTGACCGGATCTGATGCTTCAACACTTTTCCTGCGTCGTTCTTGGGCAAGCTGTCGGTGATGACCACCTGCTCAGGCACTTTGAACTTGGCCACTCCGTAGTCGGCGAGAAACTCCCGAAGGCTCTCGACGTCGGGGCCGGGGGAGGCCTTCGGAACGATCACCGCGCACGCCCGTTCTCCGGTCCTTCGGTCGGGCAGGCCGACGATGGCAATCTCGACGATGTCGGGATGACCGGCGAGGATGTCCTCGATCTCCTTCGGAGCGATGTTCTCTCCGCTGCGGATGATGATGTCCTTGGCCCTGCCCGTCACGACCAGGTAGTCGTCGTCCACCCACTGCGCGAGATCACCGGTACGGAAGTACCCTTCGTCATCGAAGGCGTCCCGTTCGTCGTCCGGATTGCGGTAACCGACCAGCATCTGCGGTCCGCGGGCATGTATCTCGCCCGAGCCGGCGGGCGCGGCCTCGTGCGCGACCAGCTTGATATCTGCGATGCCCGCTCGGCCGTCGGTGTCGGCCGCGTGCTCACGATGTGTGGGCGAGCCGACGGTGGTGACGGGCACCTCCGTCGAGCCGTACACCCGTGTCACCACGGCGCTCTCGAAATAGGTTGCCGCCTTGCGGATCAGGGACGGCGACACAGATGCGCCGCCGCAGATGAACACCTTAAGATCTGGCAATCGGGTGTCGGCGCGTTCGGCCGCGGCGAGAAGTCCTTCGAGAAACGGTGTGGCACCGGCCATATGGGTGCAGTGCTCGTCGGACAAGAGGGTGACAGCTTCGTCCGCGTCCCAGCGTTCCATCAGGACAGCGGTGGTGCCCAGCAGCAGTGGACACTCGAACGCGTAGATGGATCCGCCGATATGGGCGATGGGCGAGGGGACGAGGAACTTGTCGCCCGGCTCGATCAGCCAATGGTCCCGCAGCTGGCAGATCAGTGCATGGATTGTGTTATGGGTGTGCAGAACGCCTTTCGGCCGTCCCGTGGTTCCCGAGGTATAAAGGATCATCCGCACCGCATCGGGGTCGACGATCGGCGTCTCGCAGGCAGCGGGAGCATCGTCGAGCAGGGATGCATAGGAAATGTGTTCGCCTGCTTCGCCTCGCACCACGACGACCTCGGGACCGGAGTCAAGCTGGGCCGTGACCCGGCTCAGCATGGACCCGTAGTCGTGCTGCCGGAAGTCACTCGGCACGAAGATCATCCGGCCGCCGACATCATCGAGGATGAAGAGCAGCTCCCGGTCCCGAAGCGACGGCAGGATGGGGTTCACCGCCATTCCCGCCATGGTGGCCGCCAGGTAGACGACGGCGGCCTCGTGCCAGTTCGGCAGCATGAACGACACCACGCTGCCCGTGGGCATCCGGGACAGCAGCGCCCGCGCCAGCGTCGTAGCCTGCGCATGAAGGGACCGGCAGTCGAGGCGGACGTCGCCGTCGACGAGCACCACCCGGTGCGGTGTCAGCCTCGCGGCTTCGGCAAGCGAATCGGCCAGTGTCGGCATGTCATCAGCCCCGGACCCGCCGCATGGTCATGGAGTGGCGGAATCGCGATGCGGGATGGGTGTTGACGGTGACCTGCGCAATTTCTCCGTCCGATGTCTTGTAGGTGCGCTGCACCTCGAGCGCAGGCGATCCGGGTTCAGTCTTGAGCCGTTCGGCGGGCTCGGCGGCGACAAGCACGGCGGCGATCTGCTGGTGCACCTCCACGATGCTCACGCCGAACAGGTCCTCGATGAGCGGGAAGATCGGGCCGGTGTGACGTTGCAACAGCCTGCCGACGGCGGCAAAGGCGCGGTTGATGTAGTACTCGGTTCGGCACAGAGGGAAGTCGGCGCCTTCGGACTGCCTGAATCCGCGGACGGCCAGCCATTCTTCGCCACTGGTGAGCCCGGTCCTGGCCGCGACTTCGGCGTCGAGGGTGACCATGTTCATGGATTCGATCGCAAACCGCGCCTCGGTCGCGAACGCCACCAGATCGTTGATCGACATGACGTCGTAGGAGTCCGAGGTCGATCGGGGAACCACGAGAGTTCCTGTGCGCGGCCGGGAGGAGACCAGATTGTCCTCGCGCAGCCGGCGCAGCGCCTCCCGCACGGTGTATCGGCTGACCGAAAAGCGTTGGCACAGTTCGTATTCAGTGGGCAATTGAGACCCGACCGGGTAGACACCGTCGACGATGTCCTTGCGCAGTGCCCGCGCCACCTGAACGTAGCGGTGATCGGCCGGAGTGGTTTCGGTCATCGGTGGCACCTGTCAGGAGCTGGGGCGCAGCGCCAGCACGCTGCCGTCCGCATCGGCCGAAACATACAGCGAGCCGTCGGGTCCCGCGGCGATGCCCGCAAAAGGACCCTGCGGCCCGGAGAACGGCGGCATGCCCTTGAGCGGTTTGGGCTCGACACCCGGCGGGGCGCCGACCGGCAGCCCCGAGACGATGGTGTTACGCGCCTTGCTGTTCACATCGAACGCCACGACTTCCTTGGCGCCCGCGTCGACGATGTACAGCCGGCCATCCCGCACCACGAGGCCTTGGGGCTTCTGCAGACCGTCCACCACGACGTCGGCACCTGAGCCGGTCAACTTCATCACGCGTCCGGCACCCGATTCGGCCACCAGCGGACTCCCGTCGGGCGCGATCGCCACGCCGACGGGATCCTGCAGATCTGTGGCCAGGGTCTCGACGTTGCCTGAGCGCAGGGCGTGCACACGCCCGGTGCCGAGTTCGGCGAACACGATGGTGTCACCCGGCCCGATCGCGACGCCGTAGAGCTGGTCGAAGTCGGTTGCGAGGTAGTCGGTTTCGTTCGCCGCCGGCCGGTATCGCGCGACCTGGCCACCGGAGGTGGTGACGACGAACTCGCCCGCGGCCGCCGCGGCCAGGCCGCGGAGGAAGCCGGGATAGCCGGGCGAGAACAGCATTCCCGCCGTCTGCAGCGAGCCGTTCGGCCCCACCGCGTAGAAGTAGGTGCCGTCCGCCACGTACAACCGGCCGTCGTCACCGACCGCCAGGTCCAGCGGCCAGTTCAATCCGCCCGGGAGCATCGTCCTGGTTTCGCCGCCGCCGAGGATCTCGGTGATCTCGCCGGTGAAGTTCGAGGTGAACAACCGGCCGTCGCAGATGGCGAGGTTGTCCAGGCCGGGGGTCAGCTGGGCCAGCAGGGTCTGTTCGCCGCTGCGAGGATCGATGCGCAGCGCCTGTCCGCTGGCGACCTGCGTGGAGACGATGTAGCCGTCGGCGTCGAACTTCACCGCGTCGGGCACTCCCAGGTCGCCCGCAACGCGTTGCGGCTCACCGCCTTCCGGGTCGATACGCCAAATCTCGTTGGCGGTCATCAGCGGGTAGTAGAGCATCCCGTCCGGGCCGACCTCCATGGCGTTGGGGGACGGCAGGTTCTCCAACAGAATTCGCGGAGCGCCCCCGTCGAGGTCGAGTTCCATCAGCCGTCCGCCGTCACGGCATTCATTGATGAACAGCCGACCCTTGTGGACGGTGATGCCATTCGCACACGGCAGGTCGTCGCGCAGCACTCGGGCCCGACCGTCCTTCGTGAGCGCGCTCACCCGGCCGTCCATCACCTCGGTGGCGTACATGGTGCCGTCGGGGCCGAAGGCGACGTCGTCGGGGGCGATGATGTCGCTGCCCTTGGCGCTGATCGTGTCGAGTTGGCCGGTGCCGACATCCAACGCGCTGATCTGGCTGCCGGTCACCTGCGCGATATAGAGGCGGCCGTCGAGGCCGGTGCGCAGGCCGTTGGCGCCGAACAGCCGACTGGGCGGAGTGAGCCGTTCCAGGCGCCATCCCTCCGCGACGTTCGGAGTGGGCGCAAGGTAGCGGGCGTCGGTGCGCGACGTGCTCATGGCCTCGGACGTTATCAAGCTCGAATAGTCCAGACAATAGCGATAATGAACCGGCAGCCGCCCTTGACGACCGGATTATTGCTGCGGAATAGTGTTCTTCAATATGCAGAGCACCGTATGTTGTCCGGACAAATAATCTCATGACCGATCTCCTCAGGCTCGATGGCCGTGTCGTCGTGGTATCCGGCGCGGGCGGTGGCGGCATCGGCACGACCGTCACCCGAATGGCCGCCGAGGCAGGCGCGACCGTGGTCGCGGTCAGCCGCTCCAAGGAGAACCTCGACGAGCACATCTCACCTCTGGCCGCTACGGGTCTGTCGGTGGTACCGGTCGCGGCCGACGCGGCGACCGACGACGGCATCGCCACCATCATCGACCAGGTTCGCGGCATCGACGGGGACCTCTACGGGCTGGTGAACGTCGCAGGTGGCGCCGAACCGTCGACCTGGATGCCGTCGACGCGGGTGACGCGCGACGACTGGCGTGCGTTGTTGACCGCGAACCTGGAGACCGCGTTTTTCATGAGCCAGGCGGTGGCGGCCGAGATCCGCCGCAACAACAACCCCGGATCGATCGTGTCCATCTCGTCGATCAGCGGCATGAACACGGCCCCGTTCCACATCGCATACGGCACCGCCAAGGCGGCGGTGGTGGCGATGACCCGGACAATGGCCGTCGAGCTGGCGGGAGAGGGCATCCGCGTCAACGCGGTCGCACCCGGAGTCACCGAAACGGCGGCGTCGCGCACGTATACCGACGAGGATCCGGACCGTGACCGTCAGGCCATCGCAATGGGGCGGCGCGGCAAGCCAGAGGAGCAGGCCGGCGCCATTCTGTTCCTGCTGTCCGACCTGTCGAGCTACATCACCGGACAGACGCTGCTGGTGGACGGTGGGCTGAACCTGAAATGGACCCACCTCGGCGCCGACAACACGTCGCTGTTTCTCAAAGACGAATCCTTCCGCACCGCGATAAGGAGGATGGAATGACCGATACCGAAAACGCGGTCGATCGGGCTGCGGCCGAAGAGCTTTCGGAGCCGGTGACGATCGGCGTGGATGCGTACATCTCGGAGGACTACGCACGCGCCGAACGGGACAAGTTGTGGCGCAGGGTATGGCAACAGGTCGGCCGCGTCGAAGAGATCCCCGAAGTCGGCAGCTACCTCACCTACGACATCCTCGACGACTCGATACTCGTCGTGCGCACCGGAGCGAACGAATTCACGGCTCATCACAACGTGTGCATGCACCGAGGCCGGCGACTGGTCGACACACCGCAAGACGCCAAGAACGCGTGCGGCCGGGCGCGCAAGTCGTTCGTGTGCGGATTCCACGGCTGGTCGTACGGCCTGGACGGTGCCTGCACCCACATCCGCGAGCAGGACGACTGGAAAGGAGTCCTCACTCCGCAGAACACCCACTTGGCGCCCGTGCAGGTCGACACCTGGGGCGGTTGGCTGTTCATCAACATGGATCCCGACTGCGAGCCCCTTGCCGACTACCTGTTCCCCGCCGCGAAGATCCTCGACCCGTTCGGCCTGGAGAACATGCGCTACAAATGGCGCAAGTGGCTGAGTTTCGACTGCAATTGGAAGGTCGCGATGGAGGCCTTCAACGAGACGTACCACGTGTTCACCACGCATCCCGAGTTCAACAAGTTCGGTGAGTTCAAGGGCTGGGCCAAGGCACAGGGCAAGCACAGCAATATCGGCTACGACGCGCCAAAAGACTTGGAGGAGACCAAGTCCAAGATCCGGCTGGGCACCGGCGACCCGCGCATCTCGACGGCGGAGATGCAGGTCTACACGATGGAGGAGACCAACGCCACCACCACCCAGACGCTGGTGAATGCCGCGAAGCGGTTGGTCGACGAACTGCCCGAGGGCACACCCGCCGACAAGGTGCTCGAGCACTGGCTGACCTCGGCGCGGCGTGACGACGAGGCCCGCGGCGTGACATGGCCGACCATCCCCGCCGACATCCTCGGGCAGAGCGGAACAGCATGGCAACTGTTCCCGAACTTCCAGATCGGGCAGGGGCTGACCAGTGCACTGTGCTACTGCGCGCGGCCACACCCGAGCTATGACCCCAACAAATGCATCTTCGAAGTCGCCGTTTTCGAGCTGTACCCCAAAGGTGAAGAGCCACAAACGGAATGGCAGTACACACCAAAGGAAAGCCCGAACTGGCTGTCGGTCTTGCCGCAGGACTTCTCGAACATGGCGGCCGTGCAGCAGGGAATGAAATCCCTCGGCTTCCCTGGCACCAAACCCAATCCCTATCGCGAGCGCAGCACCGTCAATCTGCACACACAACTCGCCAAGTACATGGGCACCGGCGAACCACAGGAGCTATGAAGACAGATGACCTTGTTCGACACATGCGGGCCGACCCAGACGCCCGATGACATCGACATCGATGCCTTGCGGGAGAAGTACAGCCACGAGCGCAACAAACGCTTGCGACCCGAAGGCGCAACGCAATATCTGGAACTCAAAGACGACTTCGCGGAGTTCGCCGAGGTCGATCCGCACACGCCGGTCACGCCGCGCACGCCGATCAACGAGGACATCGAGGTCGCGGTTCTCGGCGGTGGCATCGCAGGACTGCTTGCGGGCGCCTATCTGAAGAAGACGGGCGTCGACGATGTGCACGTCATCGAGATGGGCGGCGATTTCGGCGGTGTCTGGTACTGGAATCGGTTCCCCGGCATTCAGTGCGACAACGATGCCTACTGCTACGTCCCGATGCTCGAAGAACTCGATTTCGTTCCCACGAAGAAGTACGCCGACGGCGCCGAGATCTTCGAGCACTGCAAAAACATCGGGAAGCACTTCGGGCTCTACGACGGAGCGATCTTCTCCACCCAGGTGCGAACGGTCCGCTGGGACGACGACATCCAGCGCTGGCGGCTCACCACCAATCGCGGCGACGACATCCGCGCGCGCTTCGTGGTCATGACGCAAGGGTCGTACAACCGGCCCAAGCTGCCCGGCATCCCCGGGGTCAGGGACTTCAAGGGCCACATCTTCCACTCGGCACGCTGGGATTACGACTACACCGGCGGCGACTCCAGCGGTGGACTACACAAACTCGCCGACAAGCGTGTTGCGCTCGTCGGAACCGGGGCAACGGGCGTGCAGCTGGTGCCGCATCTCGGCCGAGATGCCAAGCAGCTCTACGTTTTTCAGCGCACACCATCGTCGGTCGACATGAGGGGCAACGAGCCGACCGACCCGCAGTGGGCGGCGTCGCTGCAGCCCGGCTGGCAGGAAGAGCGTAAGCGCAACTTCCACCGCTGGTCGCCATTCGAGGGGGTGGTTTTCGACGCGTCCGACCAGGTCTGCGACTTCTGGACCGAACTGGGGCGAAACACGACGGCTCGCATCGCGGCCAGTCCGGATCCGACTTCGCTGTCCATCGAGCAGATCATGGCGTTCAGAGAGGAAGAGGACTACAAAGTCATGGAGCGCCTGCGCCGCCGTGTCGAGGAACTCGTCGACGACCCGGACACCGCAGAAGCGCTCAAGCCGTACTACCGGTTCATGTGTAAGCGACCGTGCAGCAATGACGAATACCTACCGACGTTCAACCGTCCCAATGTCACGCTGGTCGACGTGGCGCAGTCCAAGGGCGTCGAGAGGCTGACGGAGAACGGCATCGTCGCCAATGGCGTTGAGTACGAGGTCGACTGCGTGATTTTCGCGAGCGGCTTCGAGATCTCGACCGAGATCAGCCGACGGTACGCGATCGACGCCATCGAAGGCCGAGACGGGCTCTCGTTGTTCGACCACTGGCGGGATGGCTACAAGACACTGCACGGAATGACCAGTCGCGGCTTCCCCAACCAGTTCCACACCGGCTTCATCCAGGGCGGCGTTTCGGCCAACACCACCGCCATGTTCGAGCAGCAGGCCGAGCACATCGCCTACATCATCGCCGAGGCGATGAAGCGAAAGGCGACGACCGTCGAGCCGAGCATCGAGGCTCAAGAAGCCTGGGTGAACACCATCAGTGAGTTGGCGGTCGACACCTCGGCGTTCGATCTCTCCTGCACGCCGGGCTATTACAACAACGAGGGCAACGGTTTCGGTGAAGGTGTCCGGTCGTTCCTCGGTGATTACTTCATGGCGGGTTTCTACGCCTTCGACGACCTACTCAAGGCATGGCGCGACAAGGGCGACCTGGACGGACTCGAACTGAAGAAAATGGATGCCTGAACTGAGATTCGACGATCGCGTCGCCGTCGTCACCGGCGGCGGCCGCGGCTTGGGGCGCTCGTATGCGCTGCTGCTCGCGTCGCGCGGGGCGAAGGTCGTCGTCAACGATTCCGGCGGCAGCCTCGCCGGTGATGACACTGATGCCATGCCCGCCGCTGACGTGGTGGGTGAAATCACCACGGCGGGAGGCGAAGCCGTCGCCAACACCGACTCGGTGGCGACCGCTGCCGGCGGCAAGGCGATCGTCGATGCGGCCCTGGATCGCTACGGGCGGCTGGACGTCCTTGTGCACAATGCCGGCATCGTTCGTCGAGGATCGCTGAAGGAGATGACAACCGAGGATTTCGACGCGGTCCTCGATGTGCACCTGCGCGGTGCATTTCACCTTGTCCGAACGGCGTTTCCGGCCATGTGCGATGCGGGCTATGGCCGTGTCGTGTTGACATCGTCGATCGGCGGTCTGTACGGAAACCATGACGTGGCGAACTACGCCGCCGCCAAGGCAGGCATCGTCGGGCTGTCGAATGTCGTCGCGCTCGAGGGCGAGACGCACGGCGTGACGAGCAATGTCATCGTTCCCGGTGCATTGACCAGAATGGCTGCGGGACTGGACACGTCGGCCTATCCGCCGATGGATCCGGAACTCGTGGCGCCCGCGGTCGGCTGGCTGGCGCACGAGTCGTGCACGATCACCGGCGAGATCCTCGCGGCGATCGCGGGGCGCATCGCCAGGGTGGTGGTCGCCGAAACCCGCGGCGTTCACCGGCCGTCCTGGACGATCGAGCAGGTGGCCGAACACATCGATGCCATCCGGGATCTTTCGGACCCCATCGTCTTTCCCGTCGTTCCCGATGGGCATGCGCAGCACATTGGATTCAGCTTCGGCATGGCGAGTCAGACTGCGCACGCGAGGAGCGGAAAGGCTACGGTGCACAATGGCTAGTACAGGTCCACTCGTCGGTGTTCGGGTGGTCGATCTCACCGCGATGGTGACGGGGCCGTACTGCACCCAGATCATGGCCGACATGGGCGCCGACGTGATCAAGGTCGAACCGCCCGCGGGTGACAACACCCGCTACATTTCGGTGGGGCCCGCGCCCGGCATGAGCGGCGTGTACTTCAACGTGAACCGCGGCAAGCGCGCGATCGTGCTGGATCTGCGAACCGAAGCGGGAAAGACCGCGCTGCAGGCGCTCATCCGGACGGCCGATGTGTTCATTCACTCCATGCGGTCCAAGGCTGTCGCCAAACTGGGCTTCGGCTACGACGACGTCGCCGAGCTCAATCCGGGCATCGTGTACACGAACTGCTACGGATACGGCAGGCGCGGACCCGACCGAGACCGGCCCGCCTACGACGACACCATCCAGGCCGAATGCGGACTGCCCGCCGTCCAGGAGCAGCTCACCGGCGAGGCCAACTATGTCGGCAGCATCATCGCCGACAAGGTCGCGGGCCTGACCGCCGTGTATGCCACGATGATGGCGTTGTTCCACCGCGAGCGAACGGGTGAGGGCCAAGAGGTCGAGGTCAGCATGTTCGAGACGATGGCGGCGTTCATGCTCGTCGAACACGCCAACGGCGCGATGTTCGACCCTCCGCTCGGCCCGGCGGTGTACCCCCGCACCGTGGCACCGAACCGGCGGCCGTACCGCACCAGCGACGGCTACATCGCCGTGCTGATCTACAACGACAAGCACTGGAACGCCTTCGTCAACGCGGTCCGTCCGGCGTGGGCAAACGAGTCGTACGCCACCCTGGAATTGCGCGCGAATGACATTGACACCGTCTACGGGTTGCTGGCGCAAACTCTGCAGGAGCGCACGACCGACGAGTGGATGGTGTTGTTCCGCGAGCTGGAAATCCCCGCGGCGCCGTTGAACACGCCCGACGCGCTATTCGACCATCCGCACCTCAACGCCGTCGGGCTGTTCGAGACCGTGCAGACCCAGTACGGGCCGGTGCGGATGCCCGGCGTGCCGACGTGGTTTTCGAAAACGCCGGGCCGGATCGCGGGCCCCACGCGCGAACTGGGCGCCGACACCGCAGAAGTGCTCTCCGAGCTCGGACTGGATAGGGATGCCTGTGGACTTTGAGATGGGGCCCAAGGCTTCCGGGCTTCGACGCGAACTGCGGGATCTGGTGAAAGATCATGTGCCGGAAGGTTTCCTGGGCGCGTTCACCGACAATCCGGCCGACCTCGAGACGGCACAGCAGTTCTGCCGGACACTGGCCGACCGCAACCTGTTGTGTCTGTCGTGGCCGGAGGAATTCGGTGGCGGCGGGGCCTCGGTATGGGAGCAGACGGTCGTCCGCGAGGAGATGTGGGCCCATCACGAGCCGCGCGGGGCCCAGTACATGGGCGTCAACTGGGTCGGGCCCATCATCATGCGGCACGGCACCGAGGAGCAGCAGCGCAAACATCTGCCACCCATCGCGCGCGGTGAAGTGATCTGGTGCCAAGGTTTTTCCGAACCGGAGGCCGGTTCCGACCTCGCGTCCCTTCGCACGTCCGCACGCCGGGACGGAGACGGCTGGCTGGTCAGCGGCCAGAAGATCTGGACGTCGTATGCCACCATGGCGCAGTGGTGCTTTCTGCTGGCCCGCACCCACAAGGGGGAGAAGAAGCAGCAGGGCCTGACAATATTCCTTGTCCCGATGGATGATCCGGCGATCCAGGTGAGACCGATCCGCGCCATGTTGGGCCCGCATCACCTCAACGAGGTGTTCTTCGACGATCTGCGGGTCACCGAGGCCGATGTACTCGGCGAGGTCGACCAGGGGTGGTCGATCGTCCAGGACGTGATGTCCTTCGAGCGTGTGGGCATCGCGAGGTATGCGCGCTGCGAACGGCTGCTCGCCGCCGCGCCATCGGTCCTCGGCGACCGCTGGGAGGAGCTGCCCGCCGAGCTGCGCGGCCGCTGGATGCGCATGCTCACGCACTGCCGCAGGGCGCGCCTTCTCGCGTACCGCGTTGTGTCCCTGCAGAGCCGGGGCCGCATCCAGCCCGGCGACGCCGCGGCCTACCGGATCGCCGTGACGAAACTCGATCAGGACAGCGCCGAAGTGCTGACGGAAATCGCCGCCGAAGTCTCGCCCGACGACCCCGGCGGCAAGTGGTTCCTCGGAGAGGTCGAGGACCACTGGAAGTACTCGCAGGCCTCCACCGTGTCGTCGGGCAGCATCGAAATGCAACGCATTCTGTTGTCCCGAGCTCTACTGGCGGTGCGGACGTGAGGAGCAGAAAGACATCAGTCAAATGATCCTCGATCTCGGCGAAGACGCCAAAGAGTATGGCAAGCAGGCACTTCGGGCATTCGAAGCGGCAGGCGGCGACCAGCTCGTTCAGCAGGCCGAAGCCAAGCCTGACACCCGCGATGCACTTGTCGGCCCGGTGCTCAACGAGCTCGGTGCGTGGGATCTCGATGCCCGCACCGACGCGGACGGGCTCGAAGCCGCCGCCGCGCTGTGCCGCAGCGCGGGCTACTGGGCGTTGCCCTATCCGGTTGCCGAGCGATTGGCCCGGCCGGTCGACCTCGACGTCGACGGCCTCGTCGTCGTCGCCGACCACCGACCTGCGGGCGCGGTCGGCGGGGTGGAGACACGCTGGGCCGCAGTCACATTGAACGGCGTTCGCAGTGCGGTCGTCGGCCGCGGTATGACCGGGCCGGCATTCGTGGCGCACCTGGAGCTGTCGGAGACCGACCGCAAGGGAACCGACGATGTGGCGCTCGGGCTTGTGCTGCCGTGCTGGACCCTGCTCGGCATGCTGGACCGTGCCGTCGACCTGACCATCGCGCACGTCGGCCTGCGTAAGCAATTCGGGCAGACGCTGTCGTCGTTCCAGGGTGTGCAGTTCCAGCTCACCGACGCCGAAGTCGAACGCAGCGGCCTGGAGATTCTCGCCAAGTACGCGCTGTGGACCGCGGGTACCGGGAAGCCCGAAGCACTCGAAGACGCGCTGGCGCTGCGGATGTCGGCCATCGAGGCTGCCGAGGTCGTCTTCCGGGTGTGCCATCAACTGCACGGAGCGGTCGGCTTCTGCGACGAGACCACCTTGTCGTGGCTGTCCCGCTACAGCCAGCCGCTGCGGCGGCTCCCTCTCGGATTGTCCGCGACCCGTGATGAGTTGACCCGCCGGGCGGGGAGACACGGTTTGACGGGGCTGTATTCGTGACCGCCGATCTCGACGAGTTCCGCGGCACTGTCCGGGCCTGGTGTGAAGAGCACATACCGGCTGACTGGCGAGCGGCCCAAACGGGGGTCAGCGACGACGAATTCGTCCGGTTCCAGAAGGCGTGGTTTGCTCAACTGCACGCCGCGGGCTTCGCAGTTCCGCACTGGCCTCGCGAGTGGGGCGGCGGACTTTCCGTCGACAAGCAGATCGTGCTGTATCAGGAGTTGGCGGCCCACGACGCGCCGCGACT